>JAICEG010000228.1 GCA_025924295.1 Vicinamibacteria bacterium | reverse complement strand
AGTTTTGCGCCGTCTTGCCCTGCCACGTACCAAGCATGTTCAGCACAGTGAGCACGACGATGGCCGCCGCGGCGTAGATCGACGCACCGAACGGACCCAGCCCCATCAACTGGCTCGCGTAGTCACCGAAGACGAACGACACGAGCGCGATCGAGCCGGTCTGCATCACGGTCATCCGCGCCCATGCGAAGAGGAAGGCCACGGGCCGGCCGTACGCTCGCATCAGGAAGTGATAGTCACCACCCGCGCTCGGAAATGACGACGCCAGCTCCGAGTACACCAGCGCACCCACGAATGAGATCGCACCGCCGGCCACCCACAACAGCAGGAACAGCGTCGAGCTGTCGACGTTGCCGGCAACGAACGACGGCAGCCGGAAGATGCCAGAGCCGATGACGATGCCGACGACTATGGCAATCGCATCCCAGAGACTGAGCGATTGACCTGGACCCGCCGAGGTGGATTGGCTTGAAGGACGTGAGAACGCTTGCTCAGACGCTGTGGGCATCATCTCTCCCGGTGGAGGCGGCAGGGGCATGCACGCGGGAGATTATATGGGCGGACCCAACCACGACGACATGCTGAAGTGCACCCGTGGCTCGAGCGGCGGCGCGCGCAGGGTGAGGGCTATTCAGTCAGGAGCTGGCGATCGATCGTGTACTCCCCGATCTTCACCCAGGTCCGAGAACCGTGCTTGCCGAAGATCTCGACGCGGGCGTCCACGAACTCCTTGTTTTCCAGCATCTGCAGGCGGGACTCGGAGCCGGTGTAGCCGCGCTCCGATCGCAGCACGAGCTCCCCGCCCTTTGCACCCGGCTCGAGCCCATCCGGCCCGATCCCCCGAACGAAGTGGGCATCCCATTCCTCGGCTTCCCCCACGCGACGGAAGACCGCGTTGAGCTGGACCCTGGAAATCGCCTCGGAAGACACGTTCTGCAGCCGGAGCGTGATGCTCGGCACGAGCTTGTTCTGGCCGTCGACGACGCCGAGGTCGTACCAACCGGTATGGATATCAGTGAGGGCGAGGTCCTTTTCGACCTCGCGCGAACGGCACCCCGCGACGAGGAGCAGGATGCCCAGGCAAACCGTCAGACGGGCGAGCATGGCGGAATTGTACATACGCACTCAATGAGACACCGCCGGGCCAGCCCTGGTTCCCCTCGCCCTGCCTAGTACTCGCGGACTTCGATCCTCTGGCGCGCGTCTTCGAGCGTCAGGCGACCGGCGCGAAACGCCGTCAGGTCGCTCCCCTTCAACCTGATGATCACCGTGCTGAAATCGGCCAGGTCACCTGGGATCAGCGGGTCGCGTGGAACGTTGTCGCGCGCCGCCACCGTGAGCCATTCATCGGGACCGAGTGTCAACGGACCACTGTTCTCGATCATGGCGTCGATGAGGGCAGCCTTGACCTCCTGCGTATAGCCTTCCGCCGGGTTGTCGAGTACCCGTGCACTGGCCGGGTCGACCGCGGGCGGCGCCACGCCGACCTGGCTGGCCGTCACCGCTCCCGTCGTGGTGCCCGCAACCTCGCGCAGAGAAGCGACGCCCTGCGCCTGCACGCGCGTCTCGAGCCGACTGACGACCTGCGCGAACTGCGGCTGATACCTCGCGTCGATTTGCGTCAACAACTGCTTGAGTTCGGCAGTGAGAACCGCGAGCTCACGGTTGTCGCGATTCAGCATGGAGCGCAACGGCCACGTGACCGGCAGGCGGAGCATGGGCACGCCGACGTCGAAGAAGATGCCGTAGCCGTCGAGACGGAAGCCGCGCACTTCGGGAACGCCGGTCAGCATCGGCGGATCGGGCGCCACGGCTTTGACCTGTCGTAACAGATTGTCGGCGCCGATCTGCACGGCGCGCTCCAGCGCACCTTCCATCATCGCGATTCGTTGCCGAGCTCTGACCTGGTCGTCGGCCTGCTGCGCCGACGCCGCGGTCGCAATGAGCATCGCCGCGATCGTTACCGTTGAAGTTTTCACCATGACTCTTTCACCCACGAGCTATTGACCTGCTACCGACCCTGCTGCGAGACCCTGATGAAGTTGTTGATGCGATCGATGGCCTCACGCTGTTGTCGAATCTCCGTGCCGGTCACACCCTGGAACTGACCGACGGTCTCACGCACTGACGCCAGATCGATACGGCGCTGCGCTTCGATGTCGCGCGCCAGTTCGACCGAACGAAGCGTGAACTCGCGCCGCTGCCGTTCCTCGCTCTGCGTCACGAGCTCTTCCACCTTCTTCATGAGGTCGTCGTCAACGACCGCTCGCTGGGGAGCCGGCGCTGCGACGGCGGTACGCATCTGGGACATTTCCGCTTTCAGTCGCTGCTCCAGTTGCGCGAGATCCGTGCGCGAGGCACCATCGCTGGCGGGAGCCGTTGCCACCTGTGTCGACGCAGGCTGCGTCACGGGCGCGACCGCCCCACGCGTCAGGCCGATTGAGAGACCGGCACCAAAAATGAGCAGCGCGGCCGCGGCCTGCGCCCACGCCGGCAATGGCGCTCTCCACCACGGCAGCCTCTGCTCCATCACCGGCACCGGCAGCTGGAATCCAAGCTCGGGGACATTCGGCGTCCACGCTTCCAGCCGTTTACGCGTCCAGCCGAGACCGTCGATCTCGCTCGTGCACGTCTCGCATCGTGTCAGATGGCTCGCGATCTCCGCACGCACGTCGGGCTCGCACTCTTCGTACAGATAGGCGACCAGCGCGCCCTTGTCTCCGCACTCGAATGTCTCACTCATGTCCTTCTCACCAGTTCGTGTATACCGTGTCCACGCCGTTCGAGCTGCCGCCGCAACTGCGACAGCCCCTGATACAGGCGGGTCTTGACCGTGCTCAGCGGACATCCCTGCATGTCCGCAATCTCCTGGAACGTCATCCCGTGGTACTCCTTCAGGATGATCGCCGTACGCTGCTCCTCGGTCAGCGACTGCATCGCGTCAGCCACCAGCGCGCTCATCTCGCGGCGAGCGACCAGATCTTCGATCGATTCAGTCGGCTCCGTGGCCGCAAGCAATTCCGCCGGATCGATGTCCTCGGGCATCTGCGACACTGGCGCCCGCTGCTGACGGCGGATCCAATCGCGGCACAGGTTCAGCGCGATCCGGTACAGCCATGACGAGAACTTCGCTTGTCCCTTGAAGCCGGGCAGTGCGCGATACGCGCGGAGGAACGTATCCTGACAGACGTCCCGCGCGTCCTCCTCCCGGCCGAGGACGCGATACGCCAAGGCGTAGATCGGCCGTTCCCATCTCACGATGAGCTGATTGAAGCTGTCGACGTCCCCCGACCTGGATCGGGCGACGAGCTCCTCGTCAGTGCGCGTCATCAGCAAGGACGAACGGTCCGTTAGTCAGTAAGACGGCGGCGGCCGTCCTATGGTCGTTCTTCCGATCATACGGTGCCCCGCCGCAGGGGATTCGGCGTCCGGGTAGCCCGGCCGCTCCGCTCTAAGTCTTTACGGAGATACGGTTTAGCCCTTAGAAGCGACTCCGGGCGGTGTACAATGATAAAACGCGCGAGGACGAGAAGCTGTGGCCCTCAACCTTCCGACAGACGATAGCTTTCTGACGACCGAGGAGGTTCTTGCCTACCTCAACGTCAATCTGCGCACCGTCTATCGACTCATTAAGGCCGGAAGCATTCCGGCAATCCGTGTTGGCCGGCAGTGGCGCTTCCGCAAACGCGACCTGGACAAATGGCTCGACAGCCAGCGTATCAGCGATGCCAAGCCACCCGCCGCGCAAGCTCGCAGTCGCGTCCTGCTGGTTGACGACGAGGAGAGCATTCGGAGGTTGTTGTCGAGGATGCTGGAGTCTGCATACGACGTGGAGGTCGCCGCTGATGGCGAGACCGCGATGCGACTGCTACGTCAGCCGGACGCTCACTACGATCTTTTGATTTCCGATTTGAACATGCCCGGCATCGATGGACTGATGCTCATTCGCGAAGCGCAGCGTATCGATCCGGCTCTGCCCGCCATCGTGATCACGGGTTACTCGAGCGAATCGAGCGCCATTGCGGCGCTGAACCTCGGCGTCGCCGGGTATCTGACGAAACCGTTCGGCACGGCCCAGGTCCTGGCGGCGGCGGCAAAAGCCCTGGGCGCACGACCTGCGTGATCCAACTCTCAGATCTCACCAAGTCTTTCGGCGACCGCGTCCTGTTCGATCACGTCACCTGGCAGATCGGCGACGGCGAACGTGTGGGCCTGTGCGGTCCGAACGGCGCAGGCAAGACCACTCTCCTGAAGATTCTCGGCGGCATGGAGGAGTCGGACTCTGGCGCTGTCGTGAAGCCAGCCGGGTTGACGATCGGCTACCTGCCGCAGGACGGTCTCACGCACTCCGGCCACACGGTCTTCGAGGAAGCCAGCAGCGCATTTCAGCCGCTGCTCGACATCAAGGCGGAAATGCACGACATCGAGCACAAGCTCGCGGATGCGTCCATCCCGCAGGACGAGCACGAGGCGATGCTGTCGCGTTATGCCGAGCTCCAGGATCGATTCAGGCTGGACGAAGGCTACAGCATGGACCTGCGCATCGCGACGGTGCTGCGCGGCCTCGGGTTCGACAGTGATGACAGCAACCGTCCCTGCGAAACGTTCTCGGGCGGCTGGCAGATGCGCATTGCGCTTGCCAAGCTCCTGCTCGGGCGCCCGAATCTGCTCCTCCTCGACGAGCCGACCAACCACCTCGATCTCGAAGCGCGCAACTGGCTCGAAGAGTACCTGGGCACCTATCCGTATGCGGTGATTCTCGTCTCGCACGACCGCTATTTCCTCGATGCCGTGGTCACACGCATCACCGACGTTCACCTGCGCAAGTTGACCGACTACGTGGGCAACTACAGCAAGTACGTCGAACAGCGCGACGCGATGCTCGAGCGCCTGCGACAGACCAAACGCGAGCAGGACGAGGAAGTCGCCCGCGTGAAGCTGTTCATCGACCGTTTCCGCTACCAGGCAACGAAGGCCGCGCAGGTCCAGAGCCGCATCAAGATGCTCGAGAAGGTGGTGCCGATCGAGGTCCCGCCCGAACGAAAGCGCATTCACTTCCGCTTCCCCGCGTGCGCCAAGAGCGGACGCACCGTGATCGAAGTGAAGCACGCGTCAAAGGCGTACGGTCCGGTGAAGGTGTTCGAGAAGATCGACCTCCACATCGAACGAGGCGATCGCATCGCGCTGGTCGGACCCAATGGCGCGGGCAAGTCGACGCTGATGCGGATGCTCTCCGGAGAAGAGTCGCCGGACGCCGGGCAGCGCATCGTGGGCCATCAGGTCGTGATGGAGTACTTCGCACAGGATGAAGCCGTACGACTCGATCCCACGCTGACTGTTTACGAAACGCTGGAGACCGGATCGCCCAACGACATGGTGCCTGCGATCAGAAATCTGCTCGGCGGCTTTCTGTTCACGGGCGATGACATCTACAAGAAGGCCGCCGTGTTGTCAGGTGGAGAACGCACGCGCCTTGCGGTGGCGCGAATGCTGTTGCGGCCGTCCAACACGCTGCTGCTCGACGAGCCCACGAATCACCTCGACCTGGATTCGAAGGACGTGCTCCTCGACGCGCTGGAAGACTACGGCGGAACCCTGATTATCGTCTCGCACGACCGCTACTTCGTCGAGAAGCTGGCGACGAAGATCATCGAGATCGGTCACGGACGGGCGCTCGTCTACCCGGGAACTTACAAGGAGTTCCTCTGGCACAGGGAGGGCTCTGGGCTCCCGGCTTCGGGCTCTCGGCCCCAGGAAGATTCGAAGCCAAAAGCCAAGAGCCCAGCGCCGAAAGCCGCTGCCAAAAGCCCAGAGCCTAGAGCCAAGAGCCCAGAGCCAGACTCCCGCGAAGCGCGCAAGCAGCAGGAGGCCGAGCGGCGCAAGAAGGACCGGGCGAGCCAGGCGCTTCAGAAGCGGATTACCGACCTCGAGGGACGGATTGCCGAACGCGAGGCGCAGGTCAAGGAGCTCGAGGCGATGATGGCTACAGCAGGCTTCTATGACGACCGAGAAGGATCCAAGCAGGTCGTCGATCGTCATCAGGCGTTGATGTGGGAAGTGGGTGACCTGATGGCACAGTGGGAGGCACTGCAGGAACACGCGCAGGAAGCCCAGGGTTCCTAACTACTTGCGGCCCCACAGACGCTCCGAATCGTAAGTCTCACCCTTCCCCCCGAACGGAAAGCGCAGTACACTTACAGTTCTGTAATCCCAATCGAGTCGCCTCCGTCTGGATCCAGCCCAAAACTGCCGATTGGTGCGTAGATACCAAAGTTCGGTGCCGGGCATGCGCTTTGCCTTTTCCAGACTGGCTTGAGGTCTGTTCCGTGGAGCCTCGTGTGATGACCAAGTCGCGTCCTCGTGTTGCAGCACCGGCACCGGCCGGGCGGTCGGGGACCGGTTCGGTCCGCGAGCCAGGAGGCACGCCCGTGACTCACGCGCAGGGCACCAGCGACGCGTTCTTCAGACACATCGTCTCGGGAATGCGCAACGGCGTCCTGGCGATCACACGCGAGGGGCGGCTCGCGTTGATCAACGACGAGGCGTATCGCATCTTCGGCGTGGCCGCTAAACGCGACGATGTAGGGCGGCCGATTGCGGTGGTCTTGAAGGACCATCCCGACGTCGTTCGCGTGCTGACGGGGGCGTTCGATCTGCACCTGTTGCCCAACCGCGTCGAGATGCGGTTGAAGCCGTCGAACAAGGTGATCGGCTACACGGTCACCTTCGTGCCCGACGACAACGGGAACGTCATCGGCGCCGCGATGTTCTTCAAGGATCTGACGCGGGTCGAGCAACTGGAAGAGCGCGAGCGGCTTCGCGATCGACTGGCCGCCGTCGGCGAGATGGCTGCCGTCATCGCACACGAGGTCAAGAATCCGCTCGCCGGGATCGAGGTGATGGCGGGGCTGCTTCGGCGGAAGATCGCGGATACACCGGATGCCGCGGTCCTGACCGACATCATCAAAGAAGCGAAGATGGCCAACGCGATCGTGCAGGAGGTGCTCGACTTCGTCCGGCCAATCAGGCTGCAGGTGGAACACACCGCCGTCGCCGATGCAGTGCAGGGTGCGATTCAACTGGCGGACACCAAGGCCCGGCGCGGCGAGGTAGAGGTCTCGGTGGCGATCCCGGATGGCCTGCCGCAGATCCAGGCGGACCAGCATCAGCTGACGCAGGTGTTCACGAACCTCCTGATGAACGCGTACGAGGCGATGGGTGGTTCAGGTCACGTGAGCATCACGGCGAACCGCCTGCGGGCGGAGGATGGCAGCGACCAGCACGAGGCGGTTCTCGTGCAGGTCACCGACGATGGCCCGGGCATCCCGCCCGACGTCGCGGAGAAGGTGTTCGACCCGTTCTTCACGACGAAGCCCCAGGGATCGGGGCTGGGGCTGGCAATCGTCCGGAAGATCGTCGATGCACATGATGGACGGATCGACCTGCGGACCAGCGTGGGTCAGGGAACGACGATTCGCGTGACGCTGCCGGTATCGGGCAGCGACGACGACTAACGGGCGAGGACTAGAAGTATGGGACGGATACTGATCGCTGACGACCACGACTCGCTCCGCCGGGGCCTTGCACAGGCGGTGGCCGAAGCCGGCCATGACGTCGAGGAGGCCCCGAACGGAAACGCCGCCATCGAGAAGCTCCATGAGGGGTTCTTCGATGTCGTCGTCAGCGACCTGAAGATGGGTGGCAGCACCGGTCTCGAGGTCCTCAAGACGGCGAAGACGCTGCACCCCTCGTCGGCCATCATCCTGATGACGGCATTCGGCTCGGTCTCGACGGCGGTCGAGGCGATGAAGTCGGGCGCGTTCGACTACGTGCAGAAGCCGTTCGAGATCGAGGAGATGGAGGTCAAGATCGAGAAGGCGCTCGAGATGCGCCGGATGCAGAATCAGATCGACTACCTCCGCCACGCCGCCGGCGACATCTACGACTTCGATCGCATCATCGGGTCGAGCGGCGCACTCGAAAAGGTACTCGCCGTCGTCCGTAAAGTCGCGAAGAGCAATACGACGGTGCTCGTGCGCGGCGAAACCGGTACGGGTAAGGAGCTCATCGCTGGTGCGGTGCACCACAACTCGCTGCGCGCCGCGCGCAACTTCGTCAAGGTGAACTGCGCCGCACTGCAGGAGAACCTGCTCGAATCCGAGCTCTTCGGCCACGAGAAGGGGGCCTTCACCGGCGCCGACAAGCAGCGCATCGGCCGCTTCGAACAGGCCGACGGCGGCACGCTGTTCCTCGACGAAATCGGCGACATGAGCCCGAATACGCAGGCCAAGATCCTGCGCGTACTTCAGGAACATGAGTTCGAGCGCCTCGGCGGCACGCGGACGATCAAGGTGGACGTGAGACTCATCGCGGCCACGAACCGCGACCTGTCAGCGATGGTCGCGTCTGGCCACTTCCGCGAGGACCTCTACTACCGCCT
>JAICEG010000227.1 GCA_025924295.1 Vicinamibacteria bacterium | reverse complement strand
GATCCGAACAGCTTCAACACGCGGACCGCCTGCTTCGACACGGCTTCCATCGAGCGCAGCAACGGCGTCTTCTTGTCGAGCGCCTCTCCTGTCCAGCTCACGAACGCCGTCGGGATGACCAGCGTGACGCTGTTGCCACCATTGAACAGCAGCCAGGGCGGGCTCGTGGGATCCCACGCCGTGTAGCCGCGCGCTTCGAAGGTCGACCGCATTCCGCCAGACGGGAAACTCGATGCGTCCGGCTCACCCTTGATCAACTCTTTGCCACGGAACTCCGCGATCGCGGTTCCATCAGCCGTCGGCGCCAGAAACGAGTCGTGCTTCTCGGCGGTGATGCCGGTCATCGGCTGGAACCAGTGCGTGTAGTGCGTGGCGCCGTGCTCGACCGCCCAGTCCTTCAGCGCCGTCGCGACTGCATCCGCGGTTGAGAGCTCGAGTGGTTCACCGCGCGTGACGGTTGCGCGGAGCGCGCGGTAGACCGGCTTCGGCAAGCGCTCCTGCTGCGCCTTGTCATTGAACGCGAGGCTGCCGAACACCGTGGCTGCCTTGACCGGCGAGGTCAACGCGCGCCCCTCGCTCATGGACCACTCGTTGATGCTTTTCACGGCTTCAGAAAGAGCTGCGGATCCCATTATGGCGGCCTGTCCTTTCTCGTGCGCTGGTGCGGATATGTGTGATGGGTGACGCTCGCGTGAACACAGCGGCGACCAACGAATTATGCACAAAAGAACGAACAGTTTGCAATCCGGCGCCATGCATCCGCGCCATGCACTGGCGATTTCTGCAAGGATGACCGCCTGTTTGTGCAAGACATGCACAAATTAGAGCTCACTCTGCAATGTGGACCGCGGCCATGCGACCGATCGGCGAGCGTTCCGTGCGCGACCGTACGAGTTTTCAGGACGGTCCGAATTCGAAAAACATCCTGGCTTGACTAGTTCATATCAATATATGTAGATTCAGTGATGTAAGCGCATGCGCTCCGCAGTGATTTTCCGGCTCCTCGCCGACCCGTCCAGGCTGCGACTGCTTCGCGTGCTCGCCCAGGATCGCTTCAACGTTGGTGAATTGACCTCGATTCTGGGCCTCGCCCAATCGGGCGTATCCCGTCATCTCGGCTTGCTCAAGGAAGCGAATCTCGTGACGGAGGAACGCTCGTCGGGCTTCGTGTACTACCGCCTTCCGGATGCGTCCCGCAGCGAACCGCGCCTCCCCATCTGGTCGCTCCTCGCCGAGCAATTTGCCGCGACGTCCACCGACCGTGATGTCCGCGAAGACGATGCTCGAATGCAAGAGGTGCTGCGGAACAGACACGAACAGTTCTATCCTCACGGCGACACGCGACAGATGCTTCCGGGCCGCAGCTGGGCGGCGTGGGCACGGACGCTGGGCGAGCTGCTGCCGCCGCTGGATGTCGTCGACATCGGCTGCGGCGACGGCTACCTCGCGGTCGAAGCGGCGCGCTGGGCGCGGCACGTCACCGGCGTCGATCGCTCCGACGATGTGCTCGAGCGTGCGAAGGCGCTCGCGGAGAAGCGTCGCGTGACCAACGTGGAATGGCGCAAGGGCGATCTGTCACGACTGCCGCTGCGCGACGCCTCGCACGATGTGGCCCTGCTTTCTCAGTCGCTGCACCACGCGAGCGATCCCGAGCGTGCCATCGCCGAGGCCGTCCGTGTCCTGCGTCCGTCAGGGCGGCTGCTCTTGATGGATTTGAAATCGCACGATCAGGCCTGGGTTCGCTCCCGGTTTGGCGATCGGCACCTGGGCTTCACGACCGATCAGTTGCGCGAGCTCCTCGAGGGCGCCGGTCTCGCACACGTGCGCGTGAGCACCGGTGCGGCACGCCGGGGCGACCCGTTCACCGTGCTGGTCGCGAGCGGAACCAAGCCGTCGCACGTACCTGCTCCTCGCCGCCGTTCCTGAGCACCACACATGTCACCTCCCATTCGCTCGCTCGATCGCGCTCTCGCCGGACGCATCCTCTTCCTCGACGGCGCGATGGGGACCATGGTCCAGCAGCACAAGCTCGATGAGGCGGCGGTGCGCGGCGATCGCTTTCGCGACCACCCGCATCTCGTCAAGAACAACATCGATCTGCTGGTGCTGACACGGCCTGAGTTGATCTCGTCGATCCATCACGCGTACCTGGAAGCGGGCGCGGACATCATCGAGACCAACACTTTCGGCGGGACTGTGATCGCGCAGGCGGACTTCGGGCTCGAGTCGATCGTCTACGAGCTGAACGTCGAAGCGGCGCGACTCGCGCGCGAGGCGGCCGACAGCTGGAGCAGCCGGACACCCGATCGGCCGCGCTACGTCGCAGGTGCCATCGGTCCGACCAACCGAACGCTCTCGATCTCTCCCGACGTCAACAACCCGGCATTCCGGGCGACGACGTTCGCTGCGGTTCGCGCGGCGTATCGCGAGCAGGTAGGTGGGCTGCTCGATGGTGGAGTCGATCTGCTGCTCCTCGAAACGGTGTTCGACACGCTCAACGCCAAGGCCGCCATCGCCGGCATCCACGACGAATTCGAAGCCCGTGGCATTGATGTCCCGCTGATGATTTCGGCCACCATCGCCGACCGCAGCGGGCGCACGCTGTCCGGCCAGATGCTCGATGCCTTCTACGTGTCGATTCAGCACGCGCGGCCATTCAGCGTCGGCCTCAACTGTGCGTTCGGCGCGCGGCAAATGCGCCCCTACATGGCGGAACTGTCGCGCCTGGCCGGCGTGTACGTGAGTTGCCATCCCAACGCGGGGCTGCCCAACGCCTTCGGCGAGTACGACGAAGCACCGTCCGAGACCGCCGCCCTGCTGCGCGATTTCGCCGAGTCCGGGTTCGCCAACATCATCGGGGGTTGCTGTGGAACGACGCCGGCGCATATTCGCGCGATTCGCGAAGCGATCGAGGGAATCGCGCCGCGCCACGGCTCCAACAACTCGGGCGAGCACCTGACCGAGATCGCCGGCCTCGAGTCGCTCACGATCCGGCCCGAGTCCAACCTGATCGTGGTTGGTGAGCGTACCAACGTCACTGGGTCGAAGCGCTTCGCGACGATGATCGCGAACGAGCAGTACCTCGATGCCGCGGCCATCGCACTCGAGCAGGTGCGCGGCGGCGCCAACATCCTCGACATCAACATGGACGAAGGGATGCTCGATTCGGAGACAGCCATGACGACGTTCCTCAATGTCGTGGCGGCGGAACCGGAGATCGCGCGCCTGCCCTTCATGATCGACAGCTCGAAGTGGACGGTCATCGAGGCCGGCCTCCAGTGCGTCCAGGGGAAAGCGATCGCCAATTCGATCAGCCTCAAGGAGGGCGAGGAAGAGTTCCTGCGCAAGGCAGCCGTTGTCCGGCGCTACGGCGCCGCGCTGGTCGTCATGGCGTTCGATGAGCGTGGGCAGGCCGATAGCGCGGGACGCAAGATCGAAATCTGCGAGCGCGCCTATCGACTCCTGACCGACCGCCTCGCTTACGAACCGACTGACATCATCTTCGACCTCAACATCCTGGCCATCGCCACCGGGCTCGAGGAGCACAACTACTACGCGATGGACTTCCTCGAAGCGGCGAAGGTGCTGAAGATCACCTGCCCCGGTATCAAGATCTGCGGCGGCATCAGCAATCTCTCGTTTGCGTTCCGCGGCAAGACTGCCGTACGCGAGGCGATGCACTCGGCGTTTCTCTTTCACGCCGTGAAAGCCGGGCTCGACATGGCGATCGTCAACGCCGCTCAGCTCACCGTGTACGAGACGATCCCGAAGGACCTGCTCGAGCACGTCGAGGACGTCATCTTCAACCGGCGTCCCGATGCCACCGACAGGCTGGTCCAGTTTGCGTCCACCGTCGCCGGGGGACCGACGAGCCAGGTGGCCGACGCGGCGTGGCGAAATCTGCCTGTCGACAAACGGCTCGAGCACGCCCTCGTGCACGGCATCGTCGAGTTCATCGAGCCGGATGTCGACGAAGCACGCCGCGCACTGCCCCGTCCGCTCGACGTGATCGAGGGACCGCTCATGAACGGGATGCGCGTCGTCGGCGATCTGTTCGGCGCCGGGCAGATGTTCCTCCCGCAGGTCGTCAAGAGTGCTCGAGTCATGAAGAAAGCCGTGGCCTGCCTGCTCCCGTACTTCGAGGATGCGCAGACGAACGGCACCGTGCAGAGGCCCAAGGTGTTGCTCGCGACAGTGAAGGGGGACGTACACGACATCGGCAAGAACATCGTCGGCGTCGTGCTCGGCTGCAACAACTACGAGGTCGTCGACCTCGGTGTCATGGTGTCCGCCGACCGGATTCTTCAGACGGCGGTCGACGAGCGTGCCGACCTCATCGGACTGAGCGGCCTGATCACGCCGTCGCTCGACGAGATGATCTTCGTTGCACGGGAAATGAAGCGGCGCGCGATGAACGTGCCGCTGCTCATCGGCGGCGCCACGACCAGCCGGCAGCACACCGCGGTCAGGATCGCTCCTGAGTACGACGACCACCCCGTCGTGCACGTCGTCGACGCTTCGAAGGCCGTCGACGTCGTCTCACGTCTGCTCGATCCGTCGCAGCGCGTCGATCTCGACGCGAGCAATCGGGCCGATCAGGATCGCCTGCGCGTGCAGTACTCCGGGCTCAAGCGGCGTCCCCTGGTCTCCTTCCCGGAGACGACGAAGAAGCGGCTGCGGCTGGAATGGACGCCGTCGGCCATCGCCGAACCGAGCTTCACCGGCGCCAGGGTGGTCGATATCGATCTCACCGACATCGTGCCCTTCATCGACTGGACGTTCTTCTTTGCAGCATGGGAGCTCAAGGGACGTTTCCCGGCCATCCTCGAGCATCCGCAGTACGGTCGCGCCGCGCGCGAGTTGTTCGACAACGCTCGCGCCCTGCTGGATCGCATCGTCTCGAACCGATTGCTCCAGGCGCGCGCGGTCTACGGCTTCTGGCCGGCAGCCACCGACGGCGATGACATCGTGCTGTTCGAGCGAAAGGGGTCAGACCCCTTGATAGCAACCGACTCAAGGGGTCTGACCCCTTTCGCCCGGTTCCCGATGCTGCGGCAGCAGGAGCAGATGGCCGACGGCGTCCCGCATCTGTCGCTGGCCGACTTCATCGCGCCGATGGAGTGCGGGCTCACTGACTACATCGGTGGGTTTGCCGTCACGGCCGGACTCGGCGCCGATGCGCTCGCCCGCACCTACGAGCAGGATCACGACGACTACCACGCCATCATGGTGAAGGCCCTGGCCGATCGACTGGCGGAGGCCACCGCTGAGTGGCTTCACCAGCGGGCGCGGGGTGAGTGGGGCTACGGCGTCGACGAGCGGCTCACGCAACCGGAATTGCTGGAGGAGAAATATCGCGGCATCCGGCCGGCGTTCGGGTATCCCGCCTGTCCCGATCACAGCGAGAAGCAGCGACTCTTCGATCTGCTGGGTGCCGAGCGCGCCGGGCTGAGGCTGACCGAGAGCTTTGCGATGACGCCGGCGGCCTCGGTGAGCGGCCTCTACTTCGCAAACCGGGCCACGAGGTATTTCAGCGTCGGCAGGGTGGGACGAGACCAGGTCGAGGATTACGCCGGCCGGAAAGGCATCCCGATGGCGGAGGCAGAGCGCTGGCTTCTGCCCAATCTGGCGTATGAGCCGGGACTCTAGGCTTTGGGCTCTGGGCGTGCGCTAAAGCCTATAGAATTAAAGACCCGGCCAGAGCCTAGCGCCCAGTGCCTAGAGCCAGGAGCCCAGAGTCGAGAGCCTAAAGCCTTGATGGAGTACCTAATTAAGCAATATCCCCTCGAGACCGGTGCCCTCGAGATCCAGTACATCGAAGAGTATTTCGGCGAGTTTCCGCGAAAGAAGACCGCGACGGAAATCCTCGACCGCCTGCGCGACCGCGAATTCCTGATCCTGATGGCGGAGGCCCCCCTGCGGGATGATCCGGGGACCATCGTGCCGGTGGCCTTCAAGATCGTCCACGAGATCAGGCAGGACGAGAGCGAACCGAAACTCAAGGATCTCGTCACGCGCCTGCGCGACAGCGTCGAGTTCGAGGATCGCAAGGTGCTTTACAGCTGGGTGGGAGGCACTCGCCGCGACTGGCGAGGTCAGGGGCATTTCAGGGCGCTGACCGAGGAATCAGAAGTCTGGGCGCACGCGGCCGGATTCCACGAGGTCGTCGTCAAGACGAAGAACCGCTACTACGACATGCGGGGCACCCTCGACCAGCTCGAATTCAACGTGGTCAAGTACGAGATTCACCCGACGGACAATCGCGAATCCAAGGTGTACCTGAGCAAGCGCCTGACGTCAGACGTGCTCCGTTCGCACACGAGCAGTCGCCGCGTCGTCGTCGCCGACTAGGTTTTCAGTCGATCCATCAACCGGCGTAACGCGCGTGTGACCGCCATCCGCGCACCGTCCACGGTTCGCATGTTGAACCGCTGCGCAATCTCTCCGAGACTCCACTGAGCCTCGATGCGGGCAACGACCATCTGACGATCGCGCGGGCTGAGCGTGACGAGCACGGAGCGATACCGCTCGTAGGCTTCGGCCCGAACCGCCTCTTCGAGTGGTGACGGCATGTCCGCTGCCAGGGCCTGGGGCAATTCAGCGGGGGCCGGGTGACGGCCGATCCGCCGCACTTCGTCCCGAATCCGATTGATGACCGACTGCCGCAGGTACGCCTGCATCGCCCCGACGTGCCGCGGCTCGAACGTATCCAGCCGGCGCAGCACGTGCAGCACGGTTTCCTGAACCAGATCCCCGGTATCGAGGCTTCCGCGGGCCGCGGCAGGAAGACGGCCATGCGCAAATCGCCTGAGACCCGGAATGGACCGCTGCAACAGCGCTTCTACCGCAATGCGGTCACCCTCCCGGGCTCTGACGACCAGCTCGATGGTGGGCTCGTCGCTCAGGAGCGCGTCGTCGCCGTTGGTCTGCGATTCGGGCGCCGGCTTCTTGTTGGACGCATCGCTCACGGTGTTGTGACTCGCAGCCATCATAGCGGGAAATCCCTCCTGCACTCACTAACGGCTTTGGCGACCGGATCGAACTTGCGTGTATCCTCCTGAACACCCCCATGCTCGGACACAGGGTCAGTCACTACCGCATCACGGGCAAGCTCGGCATTGGCGGCATGGGCATCGTCTATGAAGCCGAAGACGTCCGCCTGCCCCGCAAGGTCGCCCTCAAATTTCTCCCCGAGGAGTCGGCAGACGACCCCGACGCCGAACGACGCTTTCAGCGCGAAGCCGACACGATTGCGCAGCTGAATCACCCCAATATCTGCACGATTTACGAGATCGATCGGCACGAGGGGCGGGCGTTCATCGCGATGGAGTGCGTCGAGGGGCTCAACCTCAAGACCTACATGGCCCGCCACGAGCTGTCGACCAGCGACATCGTGGAGATCGCGTTGCAGATTGCCGCGGCACTGGGGTCGGCGCATGCCAAGGGCATCGTCCACCGCGACATCAAGCCGGGCAACATCATCGTCAGCGACGAGCATCAGGTGAAAGTGCTCGATTTCGGGCTGGCTCGCCGTTTCAAGACCGTCGAGACCCACGAACTGGAGCTGGGGCCGGATGGATCGACGATCCCGGGACGCCCGATGGGAACGGCGAACTACATGGCGCCGGAGCGGATCCTGCAGCTGCCACTGGATCCGCGCTGCGACCTGTTCTCTCTTGGCGTGGTCATCTTCGAGATGGCGACGGGCAGGCTACCCTTTGCGGGCGCCTCCCCGTCGGAAACCGTGGCCAACATCCTGGACAAGGATCCGGAACCGCTGACCAGGCTGGCGCCGAAGCATCCGAAGAACCTCGAAACAGTCGTGAGCCGCCTGCTCGCCAAACGGGCTGGCGATCGCTATTCGTCCGCAACAGAACTCACTGGTGCGCTGCTCAGCGTTGCCTCTCCACATCCACGACTCATCTCGCGGCTGCGGCGACGCTTCCTCGGCTCATGACCACGACGATGTGCACCGTGCTTATCTGGTCCTGGACTTCGTTGCCGTCTTCTTTGCAGCAGCTGCCTTGGACTTGGTCAATGTCTCGGGAGTCGAGGTCAAACTCGCCGAGTCAGGTCCCCAAAGAATCTTGATCGAGTTGCCCTTCGTTGCCGGCAGCGTGAATTTCAGGTTTCCATTCACGATGACGGCGAAACTGCCATCCTCGCCCTTGGGATCTTTGTCCTTCCCCTTGCACTGCTTCTTGTTACCCCCGCCAGACTCACCGTCTGAGTTCGTGACCTGCCAATCGACGCTCCCGCCACCAGCAAACTCTGCATCGCCCATCCCGTGACCTCCTAGTCTATTGTTGAGCCTATACCGGGTGGATAACGACATCCACCCTCAGGACCGAACACCCGTTTGCTTCGAACTCGCTTTCAGGGCGGCGAGAGTCGTGAGTCGAGCGCCGTGTGCATCCGTTCAAGCCGTCACGGTCTTCGCCTTGGTCACCTTCCGCTTCGCGCCCTTCGTCTTC
>JAICEG010000226.1 GCA_025924295.1 Vicinamibacteria bacterium | reverse complement strand
TGCGGCAGAGCGCGCGTTCGCTGTCGAACGTCGGCACGGTGGACCCTGCGTTGATGAACCTGCGTGGCCGCGACCCGCGCCTGCAAGGCGCGACCGTCTCTGCGTCCTTCTTCGAGTTAGTCGGTGCGAGGCCTCAGCTCGGGCGCGTGTTGACGGCCGCGGACGAGTCCCCCGGCGCGGAACCCGTGATTCTGCTCAGCGCCGATGCATGGCGGCGTCACTTCAACGCTGATCCGGATGTCGTGGGACGCCGCGTGACGTTCGACGCCGTCCTGGGTCCTCCGGTTCGCACGGACTTCACCGTCATCGGCGTCATGCCGGACGACTTCGCGTTTCCCAGCCGCGAGACCAGGGTGTGGAGGGCGCCGCAGCTCACGCCCGTCGAAGGGCGCCCGGCGCCGGCTGGCAGTGTGATGGTCAGGCTGGCCGACACGGTCTCACGCGAGGCCGCCGCTGCTGAAGTGCTGCCGATCGTGCAGCGAATCGTCACTGCCGCTCGCCGCGATTACGCCGGCGCCGTCTGGGAGTTCGTCGACGACCAGGAGGAGCTGGTAAGACCGGTTCGCCCGGCGCTGCTGTTGTGGTCCGGTGCAGTCGCGATCGTGCTGCTGCTTGCATGCGTCAACGTGGCGAATCTCCTGCTCGCGCGTGGCGCGGGCCGTGAGCGCGAGTTCGTCATCCGCAGCGCCCTTGGCGCCGGACGCGTTCGTCTCGTGCGGCATCTCCTGACGGAAAGCATCACGCTGGGGGTCGCTGGCGGCATTGCCGGTGTGTGTCTCGCCTTCGGCGGCGTTCAGCTGCTGCGTGTGCTGGCGACGACGCTGACGCGCCTCGATCTGCGCAGCCAGGTCACGCTGCCGCGTCTCGACGAGGTCGGGATCGATCTCGCCGCTCTCGGGTTCGCGGCGGCGATCTCCATCGCAACCGGCGTGCTCTTTGGCCTCATGCCGGCTCTGCGCTACGCACGACCCGAGAGATCGAGTGCGCTTGCCCAGCGAGGGAGTGCGATCGTCTCCGGCTTCGCACTCACGCGCCGTCTGAGCATGCGTGGCGTCCTGGTGATGGTCGAGGTCGGACTCGCCGTGGTGCTGCTCGCATGCGGTGGGCTCCTGATGCGAAGCTTCGCGGCGCTGTCGGCGGTGGACGGCGGCTACGATCCGGCAAACGTCCTCACGTTTCAGGTTGCGCTGCCAATCGATCGTTACCCGGCCGCGCGTCAGAAGCTGTTCGCCGGCGACCTCGTCGAGCGTATCCGGGCCGTTCCCGGCGTCGAGCGCGCAGCCTTCGCCAATCAGCTGCCGATGGTCGGCTTGATCAACTCGTTCCCGCTGCGGAGAACTCCGTTCGTCGCCACGCCAGGGCAGCGCCCGGAACCCCCGCCGCCTGATACACCAGACATTCGGCTGGTCAGTCGCGAGTTTCTCGACGTGATGCGGATCCGCGTCATCGCGGGGCGTGGCTTCACGGACGTGGACGGACCGGGGCGCCCGCGAGTCATGTTGATCAACGAAGCACTTGCGCGTCGCGATTTCGCCGATCGCGACCCCGTGGGCACGACCGTCTACATCGGACGTCGTCCGGAGCCGTGGCAGATTGTCGGTGTCGTGGCCAACGTGCGGCAGTTCGGCCTCGACGTCCTGCCACAACCGCAGTTCTTCGTCGATCTGGATCAGTGGGACAACGACCCGCTCGTGTTCCCGGCGGGCGCGTACTACGCCGCTCGCACGTCTCTCGAACCCGAGTCGCTGGTCCCGGCGATCCGCGACATCGTTCGTCAGCTCGACCCGCAGGCCGTGCTCTTCTACGTTGCGTCGATGGAGGAGGTGGTTGCCAGCACCGTCTCACGTCCCCGGCTCTATGCCACGCTGCTCGGGGTCTTCTCGGCCGTTGGTCTGGGCCTGGCGGTGATCGGCATCTACGGCGTGATGGCCTACCTGGTGACGCAGCGCACGCGCGAGATCGGCATTCGCGTCGCGCTCGGTGCCCGTCGTGCACAGGTGATTGGGCTCGTGGTGAAGCAGAGCGCCGTCCTGACGGTCGTCGGCATTGTCATCGGCCTCGCCGGTGCTGCGATGCTGTCGCGCTATCTGGAGGCGCTTCTGTTCGGGGTGTCGCCGCTCGACCCGATGACGTTTGCCGCCGCGGCCGCGCTCTTCGCGCTGGCGGCGCTCGCAGCGGCGTACGGTCCAGCCCGCCGAGCGACGGCTGTCGATCCGTTGGTCGCGTTGCGCGCGGAGTAGGAGTCCGGCTAAAGCCGGACACTACGACGGCGTACGCGTACGTGGAGGCAGGGCGGGTCCTGCTTGGTGGGCCCGCCGGAGAACGCCGGGTCTAAAGAGCGGGCGGGTCCAAAAGGCAGGACCCGCCCTACGATGTCGTGGAATCTACGGCGTCGTCGTATCCGCCGGCTCGATCTTCAGCACCATACCGTCGGTGGCATTGCCGCCACTCGCGCCCTCGGTGGCGACGTAGATATACCCATCAGGGCTCTGCTGGACATCACGAACGCGCAACCCCATCCCGGCGAGCAGGCCTTCACGCCGTTCTGCCTGACTGGGCTGACCGAACGCGACGCGAATGAGCTGGCGCGTGGTCAACGCACCGACGAACAGGTTGTTCTTCCAGCGCGGGAACTTGTCGCCGGTGTAGAACATGATGCTCGACGGGCTGATCGCGGGAACCCAGAACATCCGCGCGTTGTCCATGCCCGGCCGCGCGAACGGCTGGTCGGAGGCGAGCGTGCCGGTGTAGTTGCGGCCCATCGACACGAGCGGCCAGCCATAGTTGTGGCCCGGCGCAAGGATGTTCACTTCGTCGCCGCCCATTGGACCGATCTCCGCCTGCCACAGCTCGCCCGTTTCGGGATGAACCGCGAGGCCATAGCCGTTGCGATGACCGTAGGTGAAGACTTCGGGCTTCGCTCCCGGCTTGCCGACAAATGGATTGTCCGGCGGCACCGTGCCGTCATCGCGGAGACGGAGTGTCTTGCCGACGTGATTGTCGAGCCCCTGCGCCTTCATGCGCAGGCTGTTGTCGTCCGTTCCGTCGGCCTTGAGTTGCTGTGCGTTGCAGCAGATGCGATCGCGATCGCCGATCGTCACGTAGAGCATGCCGTCCTTGCCGAAGTAGACACGGCCGGCAAGGTTGCCGCCTGTCTCCCATGCATCGGCGACGAAGATCTCTTCGACATCACCAAGCGTGGAGCCCTTGAGGTGGCCGCGCGCAACGGCGAGCGTGGACCCCTTCTCTCCCTGCTTTGGATAAGACATGTATACGAGCTGGTTCTCGGCGAACTTCGGATGGACCGCGACGAAGTGGAGCGCATCGTTGGACTGGCCAGGAGGCGTTGGCGACTTCCATATCGCCTCGGGTGCCAGCACACCGTTGCGAATGATCCGGAGCGCACCGTTCTTTTCGGTGACGAGAATCGTGTTGGCATCGACGAACGCGATCCCCCACGGATGAAACAGCCCGTTGGCGACGGGCACCAGGCGGATCTTTCCGCCCTGCACGTCGAGCACTTGCGGACTCGTGATGGGCGTGGACGTCTGCTGGTTCTGTTGCGCGCGCAGCGACACATGCGCGGCGACGAGCGTGAGCATCGAGGCGGCCGCTACGGTGAGGGACAGCTTCTTCATATGGCCTTCCGAGTCAGATGAGTGGGGCGGCGCATCGTACCACCCCGAACCCGAATCCCGAATACCGTGCTGTTGGTACTCGAAGATAGTGAAATTTGCCCATTGATTATCGGTCTTACATTTGGTAAGATGCCCTCGTGATGCAGCCGCCCATTCCCACCTTGCCGCCAAAGGAGCGACTGATCCTCGATCTGCTGATCGCGCAGGGGCCGCTCTTCGGGCTTCAACTCGTGGCCTTGTCCGAGGGCATGCTCAAGCGGGGAACGGTCTACGTCACGCTGGGTCGCATGGAGACCAAGGGCTTCGTCAGGTCCGAACAGGAAGCCATGCCGCCCGGAGCAATCGGGCTACCCCGTCGTCTGTACTACCCGACGCCGCTCGGCGAGCGCGTGGTGCGCGCGTGGAGTGTGATGGCGCGGGAACTTCTGCCGGAGATGCAGCCATGACCGCCTCGACGCCGCATTCACAACCGGGTGAACGGCTCGTGAAGCTGGCAACCCGTCTCTTCGATGAGCCCACGCGATCGACTTTCGTCCTTCCGGCGCTCGCCGACTTCCAGCACGAGTTGCAGGACGCCGGTGCGAGCCCGCTCAGGCGGCTGATCGCTCGCCTGCGCGGCTACGCCGCATTTGCGCGGCTGCTCCTGGCCGCGCCGTTCATCGTTCCATCGGCGCCGATGGGCAGTCCGATCACCACCTTCGTGACCGGCAAGTATGGCGGGAACGTGCTTCTCGTTCTCGCGCTGGCGCTCTTTGCTGCCATACGTCCATGGTTTGGCTGGTTCGCAGTTGCAGTGGTCGCGTTCGGTGTAATCGTGGCGATTGCGCTGCGTGTGTGGCACACGCACCATCCGGACTCGCGTGGCGGCGCCGATCCGCTGCTGTCGCTTCTCGCCGTGGCACTCTTCGCCGCGATCTGGTCGATGTTCGGCTGGTTCGTGCTGGCAGCGGTCGCTGGCGGCCTGATCATGGCCGTCGCATTGCGGCGTTGGAACACGCGTCACCCGAGTCAGTTCGCTCCGCCTGCCCGCACGCCCGGTGCGGAGATCAATCTCTCGTCGATCCCGGTTGCTGGCGACATCGGCGGCCTGCTCTTCGTCATCGGCGCGATCGTCACCGTCCTGCTCGGACTGCCCGACCTACGCTGGTTCGTCCTCGCATCGGTCATCGTCGGCGCCGTGCTCGCGGGCGGCCTGTTCCTGTGGCGCTCGTCGCGCACGGCCGACCTGATCCCGGCCAACTCCATCCTTCGGCGCTAGTGGTGTTGGGGTCAGACCCCTTGATACGATGAGGCTCAAGGGGTCTGACCCTCATGCAGTTGGTATTCGAACAGATTCGCGCCGGTGGCGACCGGAATTTCGGGTATCTCCTGGGAGATCGATCGGCGAAACGGGCTGTGCTGATCGATCCGTCCTACTCGCCGGAACAGTTCGTCAGCCGCGCGGCCGAGCAGGGGCTGACTGTGTCGCACGTGATCAGCACGCACGGCCATCCCGATCACACCAACGGAAATGCCCGTGCCGTGGATATGACCGGGGCCAGGGTGGCCGCTCATCCGCTCCTCCATCCTGATGTGTCGCTCGCGGACGGCGATCGCCTGGAGGTTGGCGCGCTGACGGTGAAATGTCTGCACGTGCCGGGGCATTGCGAGGATCACCTCGCCCTCTACGAAGAGACGCACCGCATCCTGGTGACCGGCGACCTGCTCTTCGTCGGCAAGGTCGGCGGGACATCGTCTGATGACGATGCCCGTGTCGAATGGCGCAGCCTGCAGCGCCTCATCTCCGAGATTCCGGACGAAGCGACTGTCTGGCCGGGGCACGACTATGGCGCGCGTCCTTCATCGACGATGGCGCTGGAGAAGTCGACCAATCCGTTTCTCCTGTGCAGCAGCGAGCGCGAGTTCCTTCAGTTGAAGGCGACGTGGGCGTCGTTCAAGAAGGAGCACGGGCTCCGCTAGCCGCTACTTCGCAACCTTCTGTTGCAGCTCCCGTGCGCGCTCGAGGTGCTTCTGCACCGTCGGCAAGACCTTCGCTGCCCACTGCGTCAGCTGCGCTTCACCGTGTCCTCGATCGGTCGCATCTCCGGCGCCAGGATGTTGCGCGGGCGGTTTGGTCTGGGCGATCTCGCGATCGCGGACCCCTGCGCCGGCCGGATGTTCACCGGCGGGATGTTCGCCGACGGGATGCTCGCCGCGAGCGGCGTTCGGCGCTGGCACCGTGGTCTCGACGCGCGCACGTACCTTGCCGAGGACTTCCTGGTGTCCCTGCACCATGGCGTTGATGTATTCGCGATCGAACTCGGCGGCTGTCAGCTTCGAGAGCCTGTCGGCCAAATCCTTGTGCTTCTGATCCAGCTGTGTCGGCTGTTCAATCTCGAGGTGCGACGCCAGCTTCTTCAATTCGGCGCCTGCCTGCGAGTGATCCTTCACCATCATCTGACCGAATGCCTTGACGTCGGCGCTGGCTGCTCGCTCGGTCGCCATTTTCCCGAGCAGCACCTCGGTCATGCCCGCGATGGTCATGTCATTGACGAAACCCTGAGCGTCGGCGAGCGCGGCCTTCTCTCGTCCTTCCTGCCCGGAGACAGGGGTGCCAGACATTGCGAGTGCAACGACCACGACGGCTGTGCCGAACCCGAGCCATTTCATGACACTCCTCCTTGAGACCCAATCGCATGGGACAAATGCAACGCCGGGTCCAGGAGCGGAAATGCGGGCTACGCGTTGAGAAGTCGCTGAACGTCGGCGAGCGCGGGCACGCTCGTCATCGCTCCCTCACGCGTGCAGCTGACCGCGGCCGCCGCTGACGCGAATCTCAGGACGTCGACGAGGTTGTAGCCCTGCAGCAATGCGTAGATGAACCCTGCGCGAAACACATCTCCGGCGCCTGTTGTGTCGACCGATTGAACTGAAAACGCCGGTACATGGTGCAACTGATCGTGTTCGAGCATCATCGCGCCATTGGTGCCGAGCGTGACGCAGAGCGGCCCTGCATGAGTCTGCCGCAGTGTGCGGAGTGCGCGGGGCGGATCTTCTTCACCCGTAAGAGCTGCGAGCACATGAGTTGAAAAAATCGGCGCCGTCGACAAGGCGACGAGCTCTGCGGTGCGCTCCGTCATCCGGTCCAGGTCACTGGTCACGGGAACGCCCCGGCCGACGGCGGCTCGTGCGACAGCGACGGAGGCCTCTTCATCGAGATCGTCTACGTGCACGAGCCGGGCGCTGCCAATCACGGGCAGAGGGATCTCTTCGACCTTCAGTGCCAACCTTGGATCGCGGTGCCATACGACGCTTCTGTCGCCGTTGCGTTCGTCGACGAGGATCACGGCATGACGGTTGGGCGCCGCTCGCACCATGGCATGAGAGATATCGACCCGCGCTTCGGTAAGTGCCTGTTGTATCCGCGTGCCATTGTCGTCATTCCCGAATGTGCCGACGTATGCCGATCGAAGTCCGAGCGCGACGCACGCGGTCAGCGTGGTCGCGACCTGGCCGCCACACATGACACGATGCGTTGACGCCGCCAGTTTGCCGTTCGGGGACAGTGCGCCCGGAAGGCGATACACCAGGTCGACGGAGTTCTCGCCGATGCCGACGACGTCGAACGAATGAGCAGTCACGTGTGACGGAGTATAGGCGTACACTGTGGCAATGCGACGCGTGGCGGGAGTACTTGGCGTCGTTGTCATGGCGACTGCAGTCGTCAGCCGCGACGCAGTGACCTCGCGGGCGCAGGGGGCCGTCACCTTCAGCGAGCACGTCGCGCCGATCGTCTTCGCCAACTGCACGACCTGCCATCGTCCGGGTGAAGCAGCCCCCTTCGCGCTCATGAGTTATCGCGACGCCCGGCCGTTGGCCCGTGCGATCGCAGCGGTCACGGCAGCGCGGGCGATGCCGCCGTGGAAAGCTGGTCCCAGCGACTACCCGTTCGCCAACGCGAGGAAGCTGACCGACGATCAGATCGCGACCATTCAGAAGTGGGTGGCCGATGGCGCCGTCGAGGGAGATCCCGCCCGTTTGCCTCAGCTCCAGCGGTTCACCGACGGCTGGCAACTCGGTCCTCCCGACCTGACGGTGACGATGGACCAGGCGTTCGAGGTTCCGGCGCGCGGCCCCGATGTCTATCGGAACTTCGTGGTGCCCTTGAATCTCGATCGCGATCGCTGGATACGCGCCGTCGACTTCAGGCCATCCGCACGGGCTGTCGTGCATCACAGCCTGTTCTTCCTGGATCCCACAGGCGCGTCGCGCGAGCGCGACGGCCTCGACCCGCTGCCGGGATTCCCAGGCGGGATGGGCGGCGGCCGCGTTGTGGGCGCGGGACGCGGACGCGGTCTTCAGGGATTGCTGGGTGGACGAGGCAACGCCGGTGCTGCGGACGATCCTGTCGCCCGTGTCGCGGGCGGGCTCGGTGGGTGGGCGCTCGGTGGGCGTGCGCTGGAGTTGCCAACAGGCCTGGCGTTCTTCGCGGCGAAGGGTTCCGATCTGATCCTGTCGACGCACTTTCATCCGTCAGGCAAAGTCGAATACGAGAAGTCGACAGTCGGGCTGTACTTTGCGCCGTCACCTCCGGCACAGGCTTTCACCACGATCCAGCTGCCTCCTGTGTTTGGTGTCTTCGAGGGGCTCGACATTCTACCTGACGAAGCGAACTACACGATCAAGGACTCGTTCGTCATTCCGATCGACGTGCGCGCCTTCAGCATCGGCGCGCACGCACACTACCTCGGCAAGCGGATGACGCTGACGGCGACCTTGCCTGATGGAACAGTCAAGACACTGCTGCGTATCGACGATTGGGATTTCTCGTGGCAGGAGAGATACCGCTTCGCGGACTTC
>JAICEG010000225.1 GCA_025924295.1 Vicinamibacteria bacterium | reverse complement strand
GCCGCTGACGACCTGTTCTCCGCCAAACTCGGTGACCGCGACGAACGCACAGAGAAAAATGACAGACGCAACTCGCACAAGTATCCGCATGAACTGTGGATGATATCGGATGGCCGCCAGATTTCGCTATGCGAGCGAGATCCCCGCCCGTGCTGTCCGGATCACGTAGCGTCCGGCTTCAGCCGGACCTCACCGGTCGATGTGTCTGCCACCACTCGCGGGCGCGCTCCTCGGTCCACGGGTTCGGCACACTGATCTCCGCCAGCCTCTGCGCCAGTGCGCGTGCGGATTGCGGCCGATCCGACGGACTCTTGGAGAGACATTCGAGGATCAGTCGATCGAGCGCAGGTGGAATCGGCAGCTCGGAAGAAGCGGACGGTGCAGGCGGCGGGGTCTTCGCGTGATGGACGACGACGGCCATTGGTGTATCACCGGCAAAGACCGGCTTCCCTGTCAGCATGAAATACGCCACACAACCAGTCGCGTAAATGTCCGCTCGACTATCGATCGGCGACCCCATCGCCTGCTCGGGCGCGATGTATGCCGGCGTCCCCTGCACGATGTTGTCTCGCGTGACACCCATCGCGATCACGCCGGTCTCCATCAACTCGGGTGGGGTCTTGGCGATGCCGAAGTCGAGCACTTTCACGAAGTCATTTTCGCCGCCGTACCGGCACACGAACAGGTTGGCCGGCTTGATGTCGCGGTGAACGAGCCCTTGCGATTCGGCCTCCGCCAGCGAGTGACAGACCTGCCGCAGCAGATAGATCGCGCGCTCGGCCCGCAGTGGGCCATAACGCTCCACCAACCTCTGGAGGTCGAGGCCATCGAGCAGTTCCATCACGTAATAGAAGCTGCCATCGTCGGCCACCCCGAAGTCGAACAGTTGAACGGTGTGCGGTGACGATAGCCCGGCCGTGACCTGCGCCTCTCGCTCGAATCGCCTCATCGCATCGTCCGACCCCTGAACGTTCCCTGCGCGAATCAGCTTGACCGCAGCCGGGCGGGCCAGCAGGCGATGCTTCGCGCGCCACACTTCTCCCATGCCGCCCTGCCCAAGGCGCTCGACGAGGCGATAGCTTCCCAGCTCGCGCGCTTCGGTCACCGCCTTCCCCAGCGAGTAGACGACGCGGGCGCCGACGTAGGCCATGATCGTGATGAGGATGTAGGGCAACACGATCCAGAAAAAGAAGATGTCGGCTCCTGGACGGAATGTGGTTCGCCCCGTCAGGAGCATGAAGCCGATGACGACCGGAACCGCTGTCAGTGACGCGAGCGTCACGAGCGCTGCCTTGACCGGACGTGTCGGGATCACCACTGTGAACAGCGGCGCCCATGCCGCGACCCACGACAAACCGATCCAGCCGCCGGTGATATTGAGACGTGTCGGCTCGAGGTACTCGGCGAGCGCGATGCCGTAGCAGCTCACGATCTCGAACGCCAGCCCGACATTCATCATCGTCGGCAGGGAGATGCGCTTGTACATCGTCAGCGCCGCAACGGCGAGCGCCACCGCAATGGAGACCACTCCGGCGACCCAGTGTTCAGGGTTCGCCCAGAAGACAGCTCGCATCTCGGGATCGATCAGGTTCGGGAAGAACCCGGCCATGAAGAACGTGAAGGCGTAGAGCAGGGCCAGGATGCGCAGCCGGTCGGCTGACTGGCTGAGGAGTTCGGTGGCCAGCGGGCCCGTGGTGCGATACCCGGTGGTCGTACCGCGCTCCGAGCCGCGGGGCTGCAAGAGAGTGACGTCTGGCGTCACGAAGCGGTCACCTGGCTGAAGCTCACAGCAGTCATGACTAGTATGCAGCGACCGCCGGGTGCCGTCACCGCGTTCCGGAGCTGATCCGTCGAGAGGCGCTGTTCACTTCTCTGGTCGGCGACGTTGTAAGAAACAGAGGTTGCTCCCAGCGCGGTCGATGCGGCTGCTCGAGCCCCGAGGGTATTCGCCGGGTTCCTCGAGCAGCCAGCCGTCTTTTCCGTCTCTACGGGGGACAAGCTTCGCTGGTTTGCTGACTGTAGCTTGCGCTCGCGACCAGCGCGAGCGAAGGTTGGTGCCGGAGGAGGGAATCGAACCCACACGCCGGGTAACCGGCGCGAGATTTTGAGTCTCGTGCGTCTGCCAGTTTCGCCACTCCGGCCCGGAACACCCAGTATAACAAGCCCTGCGGGGTATACTGCCTCGTCCCCCGTTCACCGCAGCGCATCACGACCTCATGACCAACATCGGCGCATCCGTCGCCTTCGACGGCGACCTCACCTGTGATGAAGACATCACGTTCGAAGGGCGCCTGACCGGCAGCATCCATGTTCGCGAGGCGGCGCTCATCGTGGCGCAGGCCGCGCAACTGGAAGCCACCGTCCGTGCCCAGCGCGTCGTCGTGCACGGCACCGTGCAGGGATCCATCTCGGCCGGGCAGCGAATCGAGCTTGCTCCGTCCGCCAAAGTCACCGGAGATCTCAGCGCCACGCAGGTCGTCATCGCCGACGGCGCGCAGTTCAACGGTCGCATCGACATGAGCCGGCGGACGATCGCCGCGAAAGTCGCTCAATACAAGGCCGGCAGCAAGTAGGCGAGCTCAACAGAATAAGGATTCCTCTGCCTCGGTGCCTCGCCAGTCATCGTCGAATCGCGACGACGCTGGCCACCATCCTGCCCTCGAAGTCTCCCTCCCGGCTCTCCAGGATCTCGAGCGGCTGCACAAGACTCGTCAACTCCCCCTCCTCGAGCAGGAACGCCGGGTTCGTCGGCTTCCCGCGCGCGGCCTGCGCACGGGTGAACGTCTCGTAGACCAGCACGCCGCCACGCCGCAGCGCGCTCACGATCGAGGGAAAGAGCGGCCGATGCAGGTAGTGCACGACCACGATCAGATCGAAAGAGTCTGGCTGAACAAACGGTCGTCCGTTCTCGAGATCGACGACCTCAGCCGATATCGACAGGCCCCGGCGAGACGCTTCATCGCTCAGCGCCTTGATTGCGGCAGCATCACGATCGACGGCCAACACGCGGAAGCCCTGTTCGGCGAGCCAGACGGCATGACGACCCGAGCCGCACGCCAGGTCGAGGCTGTCGCCCGACGCAGGCAACAGATCGCGATTCCCGGTGAGCCACGCGCTCGGGCGGTTCATGCGCGCGCTGCCTTCGCAATCGCGTGGCCAGCGATCCACCCCGACGACCACGCCCATTGAAAGTTGAAACCACCCAGCCGTCCGTCGACGTCGAGAATCTCTCCCACCAGGAACAACCCCGGACACACCCGCGACTGCATCGTGGCTGGCTCGATCTCATCGAGCGGTATTCCGCCGGATGTGACCTCGGCGTAGGCGTATCCCCGGCTGTCGGCCACGGGAAGCGGCGTGTCGAGCAGCGCGTGCAGCAGCCGACGCCGATCGTCCTTCGCCAGGTGGGCCATCGTCGTTCCCTGATCGATGCCGCTCGCGACGATCCACGCATCCGCGAGCGACGCAGGAATGCGGGTCGCGAGAACCGTCGAGACGAGCGCCTTCGGACGTGCCCGCTCCTGTGACAGGAGCCAATTCTCGAGTGACTCGAATGTCTCCCCCGGACAGAGACTCAACCGCACATCGGCAGTCTGGCCCGACAGTCGAGCACGATGCCAGTGGCGGGACATGTTCAAGGCAACCGGACCGCTGACACCAAAGTGCGTCCACAACAGCGCGCCCTCGAGCCGCGTGGCGATCGTTCCGTCGACGCGAAGCGTCAGCAGCGCGTCATGCGAGACACCGGACAGCGCGGCATGACGATCGCCTTCGAGCACCAGCGGCGCCAGCGCCGGCGTGGTATCGACGCAGCCGTGTCCAAGCTTTCGGCCCAGTTCGTATCCGAATCCATCGCTTCCGGTCTTCGGCAGCGAACGCCCGCCGGTCGCGAGCACTACCACGCCGGCGTTGTGAGACTCGCCGTCTGCCGTCTCGACCACGAAGCCGTCCTGTTCGCGACTGACCGACTGCACCCGCCGGCCGGCCTCGATCGACACATTCAGCCGTCGCGCCTCGGCCAGCAGGGCGTCCAGCACGGTTCGCGATCGATTGGTATCCGGAAACAGCTTGCCGTCTTCTTCCTCGTGCAGCGGCACACCCAGCGCTTCGAAAAACGCCGCGGCGCGATCGGCGGGAAATGCGCGCAGCACGTGGCGAACGACGCGCTGGGAGCCGCCCCAGAAGTCGCGCTCGGTCACGATGCGATTGGTGACGTTACAGCGCGATCCCCCGCTCACCAGGATCTTGGCGCCGATCTTCGAAGCCCCATCGAGGCATCGCACCTCGAGGTCCGGGGCGGCCCGCGCGGCGAATATCGCCGTGGCCAGCCCTGCTGCACCAGCACCGATGATCAACACTCTCACGGGATCGTCGTTGGGGGATGGTGGAGTTGGCAGTTGAACGCTGACAGTTGAGAATACCCGAGATGCCGCACGCCGAACCTGCAACCGCGCACCACCAGGATCCGACGCCCGCCATCGCTCACCCCAGTCTCTCCGGCGACATCATCGGCGGCATCACCACCTTCTTCACGATGGCCTACATCGTCGTGGTCAACCCGGGCATTCTGTCGTCTCCAGGAACGGGCATGGCCTTCTCTGGCGTGCTGACAGCGACCGTGCTGCTCTCGTTCTCCATGACACTGATGATGGGGCTCTACGCGAAGCTGCCGTTCGCCGTCGCTCCGGGCATGGGCCTCAACGCGTTCTTCGCCTTCACCATCGTCCTCCAGCAGCAGGTGCCATGGCCGACGGCGCTTGGCATTGTGTTCTGGGCGGGTGTGCTGTTCCTGATCGTCTCAGCGACGCCATTACGGGAAGTGATCGCGCTGGCGATCCCCGCAGGGCTGCGGCTGGCAACGGCAGCAGGCATCGGCCTGCTTCTCACCTTGATCGGCTTGCGCAATGCGGGCCTGATCGAATCCGACGCGGCAACGCTCCTGCGCATGGGCACGCTCGATCATCGCGCCATCTTTCTCCTTGGCGGCGTGCTCATCGCGGCGGTCCTGATGCGGCGACAGAATCCGCTCGCTTTCCTCGCGGCGATATTCGTCGTGACTGGTGTCGCGTGGACGTTTGGCTACGCCACTCCGCCCGAGCGCATCGTGAGCGCGCCCGATTTCGCGTCCGTGTTCCTGAAGCTGGACATTCCGGGCGCGCTGCAGCTGGCTCTGTTGCCGGCCATCGTCACGATCCTGTTCACCGACCTCTTCGACTCGCTCTCGACGTTCATCGGTGTCGCCAGCGCCTCTGGCCTCGTCGATCGCGACGGGAAGCCAATCAATCTCCGGCGCGGCCTGATCGTGGACTCGTTCGCCACATTCGGTGCTGGCCTCGTCGGCACGTCACCGGGCACGGCCTATGTCGAGAGCATCGCGGGAATTCGTATGGGTGCGCGCACGGGACGCGCCTCCGTGGTCACCGCGCTGTGCTTTCTCCCGTGCTTGTTCGTTGCGCCGCTCGCCGCTGCCGTCCCCGGCTACGCGACCGCTGCGGTGCTCGTGCTCGTCGGCCTTGCGATGTTCAGCACCGTGACGACGATCGACTTCACGTCGCTGGAGGACGGGCTGCCGGCCTTCGTGACGATCGTGCTGATTCCGCTGACTCTTTCGATCTCACAAGGCATCCTGTGGGGCTTCCTGCTCCACGCCCTGCTCTACCTCGTTGTCGGCCGCGCGCGCGAGGTCAAACCGGCGCTCTGGGTCCTCGCGCTGATCTCGGCCGGGCTGATCGTACTGGGACACTAGAGATCAACTTCCAACGCCCAACTCCCAACTTCCAAATGTTCCGGGTTCTCGGGAATTGGAGTTTGGGAGTTGGGAGTTATCCAGTTACGTAGCGATGTAGCGTTCGAGCTGCTCGATCGTGAACTGCTGCTGATCGATCATGGCCTTCACCAAATCGCCGATCGAGACGAGTCCCATTACGGCGTCGCCGTCCATGACGGGCAGGTGCCTGATGCGCTCGCGCGTCATCAGCGCCATCGCGTGCTCCACGCTGTCTGTCGGCGCCACCCACACCAGGCGGGTCGTCATGATGCTGCGGATCTTGGTGTCGCGCGACGAGCGCCCGTCGAGGATGATCTTTCGGGCGTAGTCACGCTCAGACATGATGCCAACGGGTCGATCGTTTTCGAGAATGAGCAAGGCGCCGATGTTCTTCTCCGCCATCAGCGTCAATCCGGCAAACACGGTTGCATCCGGCGAGATAGACCATACTTGCGACCCCTTGCTCGCCAGCACTTGCAACATCGACGGCATAGAGTCCTCCCTTCAGCAGCGCAGAAGGGAAAGACTAGCACCGCTACAATGATGAGGTCTATGGCGGAAGAAATCGTAAAAGCCCTGCCGTGCGGGTGCGAAGCCCGCACCTATCGAGACTTTCTCGGCCGTGTCGTGGGCACCATTGTCACCAGGTCCCCGACCTGCCAGCGCAGTGAGCACGCGCTCGGACAGACGGTCATCATGCCGGGGCGCGAGAACGCCAGGCCGGAATGACGTCACCCTCCGATCCGACGGTGTTATGGCGGATGTCGCGCGGCCGATCGACGGCGCACGCCACCATCTTCCCGGGCGACGGGCAAAGCACGGTCACCTGGTTCTTCGACGGGGTCATGGACCGGGCGGAAAACTACGAGACGCTCGACCTCGCCCTGGCGCGCGCGGATCAGATTCGGGGGATTCTCCTCAAAGATGGGTGGAAGGAAGCCTGACCTACGCGTGCGACTATCATTGAACGAGTGGAAACCGTAAGACTGCACAAGACCGTTGGTGTCCGTGTTGGCCGCGTCCAGGTCGGCGGCGGCGCGCCTGTCGTCGTCCAGTCGATGACGATGACCGATACGGCGGACGCAGCGGCGACCGCACGGCAATGCATCGAGCTGGCGGAAGCCGGGTCGGAGATGGTGCGCGTCACCGTCAACCTTCCAGAAGCGGCTGCCGCGGTTCCCGAGATCAAGCAGCGGATGCTCGATGCCGGCTGCACCGCGCCGCTCATCGGCGACTTTCACTACAACGGGCATCTCCTGCTGACGCGCTATCCCGCGTGTGCGTCGGCGCTCGACAAATACCGGATCAACCCGGGCAACGTCGGCACCGGCAAGCGGCGCGATGAGCAGTTTGCCACGATCTGCAAGGTCGCCATCGATCATGCCAGGCCGGTTCGTATCGGCGTCAACGGCGGCTCGTTGAACCAGGAACTGGTCGTCGCCAAGATGCAGGAGAACACGACGCGAGGACTCGGCAAGAGCTCGGAAGAGATCCTCAACGAGTGCATGGTGATCTCGGGCATCGAATCGACGGAGCTCGCGCTCGAGACGGGTCTGCGCAAGGATCAGATCATCATCTCGTGCAAGGTCTCACGGCCCCGGGACCTGCTGGCCATCTATCGCGATCTGGCGCGCAAAACCGATCAGCCGCTTCACCTTGGGCTGACCGAAGCCGGTATGGGCACGAAGGGACTCGTGTGGTCGGCGTCGGCAATCGGGATCCTGCTGAACGAGGGCATCGGCGACACCATTCGCGTGTCGCTCACACCGCGCCCCGGGGGTGACCGGCGCGAAGAGGTGTATGCCGCGTGCGAGCTGCTGCAGGCCCTCGGTCTTCGCTCGTTCGCGCCAAGCGTGACGGCGTGCCCGGGCTGCGGTCGCACGACGAGCTCGACATTCCAGGAACTCGCCGAGCGTACACAGGACTACATCCGCTCGCAGATGCCCGAATGGAAGAAGCGCTATGAGGGCGTCGAGACGCTGACCCTCGCGGTGATGGGATGCGTGGTCAACGGTCCCGGTGAGTCGAAGGCAGCCAATATCGGGATCAGTCTTCCGGGCACCGGCGAAGCGCCGAACTGCCCGGTGTTCATCGACGGCGAACACTTCACGACGCTACGAGGCACCTACGACGAACTGGCCGAGGGCTTCCGCGCGCTCGTCGATAACTACGTCGCCACACGCTACGCCGCGCGCACCTAAGCTGGAGCGTGGTGTCGCCCGTGCACTCGAGCTCGCGATAAAAGGACGACGGGATTCGCCCAAAACGCAGCCATTCCTGCCCTGATCTCTGGCATCGATCTCGCAGCTAACCGCTTCGGCTGAATCAAACCTGAGGAGATCAGCTGATGCGTGTTCTCGTTGTTGTGCTGTCACTAACGATTTCCGCCGCCGGATGTGCGAAGAAGGCACCGGAGTCGCCACAACCAACTCCTGTGACGACCTCTCCGAATCCGCCTGAGGCTTTTGAGCCAGCAAAGCCGGCGACGGCGCCACCATCGACGACAAAGGAGAAGCCTGCGCCACAGGCCGCAACACCGCCCGCGCCGAAGGAAACGCCGGCCAAGCCTGCAACTCCAGCGCCCACGACTGCTGCGGCGGCGCCGGCGACACCGGAGGTGCCAACCAAACCTGCTGCACCGGCGCCGGCTAAGCCGACTGCATCGCCAACGCCGACGAAGCCGGGGCCTGCAACCGCTGAAAAGAAGCCCACG
>JAICEG010000224.1 GCA_025924295.1 Vicinamibacteria bacterium | reverse complement strand
TTACTCCGAGGCTATGCGCCTGAATCCGTTCTGAACGAAGTAACCGACTTCGCTACGTTAGCAGACGCCGCTCGCGACGCGCGGCTCTGGGTAGCTCTGGCAGGCGGCACGCCGGTCGGCTTTGCGCTCGTGGAGATGCTCGCCGACGATCTCCCCCATCTCGACGAAGTCGACGTAGAGCCCTCACATGGTCGACGTAGACTCGGGACGGCGCTCGTCGGGGCAGTCTGCGATTGGGCGACGGCGTCTGGTTTCTCGATGCTGACTCTGACGACGTTCAGAGCCGTGGCCTGGAATCTTCCGTTTTACGCACGTCTCGGATTCGTGGAAGTCCCCCGCGAGTCGCTTCGTCCCGAGCTGGCTGCGGTCGTATCCGAGGAAGCAGCTCGAGGCCTGGCGCCAGAGACACGAGCTGTCATGGCCTATCGATGCACGCCCGCGGCGCGGTAATCAGCCTGGTTGTTGCCAAACCATGTTGCTGCGCAACCAGTCACGATGGAGGTGCTATTTGCCGGCGATGAATGCACCTACTCGCGGGTTCTCCGCCGCCGTGAACGACATCGGGCTGTCCTTCGGTGAGACCGGGAGCGGCTTGTCGTAGTCCGCAGGTAACTCGAAGAGGTGGGCTGGCTGCCCCGCGCGCCGGATGTTCGACACGCGATATTCGATGGTGCTGCGCGAGTCCGAATGCCGTGACTGAATCAGCAGCTGAAGTTCGGCAGACTCCCAGCGCTCGTCCACCATTTCAGTCCACTGGTCGTTACGGCGGTAGCCCGGCGGGACGACGATCGTGATGCGACGTCCGGTAACTTGAACTCCTGCTATCCGCTTTGTGCCGAGCGGTTCATCCCGCACATCGCCAAACGCCCCCGGGTCAACCGACAACAGGTCGCCGGCCCGGTGAAAGGTCAGGAATCGCGTGTTGGCAACGGGCACGTCGAACCAGCGACTGCCACCGAGGCTATTTGCCGTTATCGAACGCGGGTACAACCGAGCGGTGCCTGTTTCCTCATCCACGGTGTAGACCCCGGGCCAACGGCTGGTGTCGGGTGCGATGACGGTTCGAACGTGGCGCTCGAATGCCGTCTTCGGCGCAGGCAGGCCTTCCAGGTGTCTTTCGATGCGGACGCGACCGGTGGAGTCACGGTAGTACCGATCGGTCATGCTCTGATCGAGTCGCGCACCATCGCCGAGGATGGCGCGGACGGTCGTCGTCGCGTCCGCGGAGAACGGCGCTCCGAGGACTGGGGCGCTGCTGCTCAGCGGTCCGCCGATCGATTCGGCCGGCACAGATACCTGGCCAACGGCAGTAACGCGCAGGCCGACCACGAGCGTGACGACTGCACATACACCGGCCAAGCCTCGTCGATACCGCATCGGCGTCATATCGTAGCGCAACTCTTCGTGGCATCAAGGCCCAGCCAGGCGGGACAGCACGTGCCTGAGTAGACACCCGCGTCGTCGCACAGTAGCCTTCCTTCGGAGCCATCCTTGCCCGAACTCCCCGAAGTCGAAACTGTCCGTCGTCAGCTCCGCCGCGTGATGGAGGGCGTGCGCATCGAGCGTGTCGAAACACGGCGCGCCGATTTGCGTTCGCCGTTCCCGGCTGACTTCGCTGCACGCCTGGCCGGCCAACGCGTGACGATGATGAGGCGGCGTGCGAAGTATCTGCTCGCGGATCTCGAATCAGGCGACACGCTGTTGATGCATCTCGGCATGTCCGGTTCGTTCCGCGTCGTGAAGGGCAAGCGAGACGATGTCCAGGGAGGCTTCTATTTCGAGCGTAGCCGCCTCGACGCACATGATCATGTGCTCTTCACGATGTCATCGGGCGCGGTCGTTGTCTTCAACGATCCACGGCGATTCGGCGTGATGTCGATCGTTGACGCGGAAGCGCGTGAGAGCTATCCCGCGTTGCGCGCGCTCGGGCCGGAGCCGCTCGAGCGCGGTTTCAATGCCACGACATTGGCTCGTGCGCTGAAGGGCAAGAAGACCAGCCTCAAGGCTGCACTGTCGGATCAGCGTGTCGTCGCGGGCCTTGGCAACATCTACGTGTGCGAAGCCCTTCACGTCGCACGGTTGTCGCCAAAGCGACGCGCCTCGACACTGGTCACGCTGGCCGGTCTGCCACGGCCTGCCGCAGTGGCGCTGGCCGATGCCATTCAATCGGTGTTGAAGGATGCCATTGCGAAGCGGCATAGACCAGGAGGCGAGGATCGCTTCAAGGTCTACGATCGCGAAGGTCAGCGATGCCCACGCCGCGGGTGCCCGGGGAAGATCAAGCGCATCGTGCAGACCGGACGGTCGACCTTCTTCTGCCCGGTCTGTCAACGGTAAGAGCATGAAGTCTTTCGATCTCCGCGGTGCGACGGTGCGAGAGTCCCGTGATCATTCGTCGGCGCTTCCTTGACGGAATTCAGAACGGCACCGTGACGCTCGCCTTCCGACGCTGGCGACGGCCGTCGGTGAAGTCGGGCGGCACGCTGCTGACGGCCGCCGGTCTGCTTCACATTGGCAACGTCGGGATCGTTGCGATCGAGGAGATCTCGAACGCCGATGCGAAGCGCGCCGGCTATGACGATCGGGAGTCGCTGGCTGACGAACTGAACGAGCGGACCGAAGGAGAGGTCTATCGCATCGAGCTTGGCCGGCTCGAGCCCGATCCTCGCGTCGCGTTGCGCGAAAGGCGGGCAGACAAGTCCGAACTGCAGACGCTCATCGGTCGCCTCGAGAACCTGGATTCCCGAGCAGACGATGGGCCCTGGACCCGTCGCGTGCTGGAGATCATCGCGTCGCATCCGGCCGTACGCGCCGGCGACCTGTGCGCGATGATGGGGCAGGAGAAGCTGCCGTTCAAACTCAATGTCCGGAAGCTGAAAGCTCTTGGGCTGACGGAAAGCCTGGAGGTCGGCTATCGTTTGTCTCCGCGCGGTGTGGCGCTTCTCGACAGGCTTCGACGTGGGGTCCAGGATGAGTGAGATGAATCGTCGTGAATTCCTCCAGGCCTCGGGTGCGACAGTGATCGCCGTCACCGTTGCCCGCGGGCACGTCGCTGCGCAGGGCGGGCCGTTCGACGTCGCGGAGAAGAGCATTCGAGAACTGCAGGCAGCGATGACCGACGGCCGCGTGACCGCCGAGAGGTTGGTCGAGCTGTACTTGCAACGCATCGCCACCTACGACCGGAACGGCCCGCGTCTGAATGCCGTTATCCACATCAATCCGAATGCCGCCCGCGACGCGAGGGAACTCGACGCCGAGCGGAAGGCGCGCGGCTCGCGTGGTCCGCTGCACGGCATCCCGGTCCTGCTGAAAGACAACTTCGAAACGCGCGACATGCCGACGACCGGGGGCTCGTTGGCGCTCCGCGGAGTCGTGCCGCCGCGCGACGCGTTTCAGGTCGCACAACTCCGCCGCGCCGGGGCAGTTCTGCTTGGGAAGGTGAATCTCCACGAGCTTGCGCTGGGTCTGACCAGCATCAGCTCGCTCGGAGGTCAGACACTGAATCCCTACGATGTACGGCGGGCGCCTGGCGGATCGAGCGGCGGATCGGGTGTTGCCGCGGCAGCCTGCTTTGCCGCGTTCACGCTGGGCACCGACACCAGCGGATCGATTCGTATTCCCAGCTCGCACAACTCGCTCGTCGGCCTTCGTCCATCCGCCGGCTTGTCGAGCCGTGCCGGGATCATCCCGTTTGGTCACACGCAGGACACCGGCGGTCCGATGGCGCGCACGGTTGAAGACGTCGCTCTTGTCCTCGACGCGACGGCCGGATACGACCCGGCGGATCCCACCACGCAGGCGAGCAGCGGCCGAATCCCACCCAGCTACACCACGTCACTGAAGGACGGTACGTTGAGCACGGCACGCATCGGGGTGCTCACCGAGCTGTTCGGAAGTGCGCCCGAGGATCAGGAAGTCGCGCTCGTCGTTCGCCGCGCAATCGACGAGATGAAGATGCGCGGCGCCACGCCCGTGGACATCGTCGTAGCTGACCTCGCGAAGCTGGTTGCCGCCGCAAACCTGCTGACGCAGGAGCTCAAGGTCTATCTCGGAAACTATCTCAAAGCCGCCGGTGGTCATGCGGCCTCCATCGAGGAGATGCTCGAGACGGGTCTGCACACGTCGGGAATCCAGGGAATCCTCGACGCGGCGAATGGAATGCCTGACGACTATCTGGCCGGCGAGGACTATCGAAACCGTCTTCTCGCTCGGGAGACGCTGGCCAAGGCAGTCCTTGCTGTGATGGATGCGAGCCGCCTCGATGCGATCGCGTATCCGACCATTCGTCGTATCGCGCCGCTCGTTGGAGGTGCGCAGGCGGGCAGCAATGCCGCGCTTTCTGCCAACACGGGACTTCCTGCGATCACCGTGCCGGCAGGCTTCACGCCAGCGGGATTCCCGGTCGGCGTCGAACTCATCGGCCGCCGCTTTGCCGAACCGACGCTGCTTGCGCTCGCATACGACTACGAACGCGCTACGCACCATCGTCGTCCTCCAGCCATGACGCCGGCGGTCGCATCTGCGCACTCTGGAGGTGCGGGCGTGGAGGTCACGGCGGCGGGATCTCGCTCGGTTCCGCCTTCGCAGGTTCCTTACCAGGCGGTTGTGCGATTCACGTTTGATGAAGCCACGCGGCAGCTTGCCTACGACGTTCGCCTGACCGGAACACGCGACGATGTCGATGGAGTCTACCTGCATAGACGCGCGACTCGACAGAACGGCGGTGTCGCGTACGTCCTGGCCAGGTCAACCGCGCCGTCCATCTCGGGAGTGGTCTCGCTCACGGAAGCCGAAGTTGGTGACCTGAAGGCGGGAAAGTTCTACGTCGCCGTGCTGAGCAAGAAGAGCCCTCGTCTCAGCGCGAGGGCTGATCTTCTGCTCACGTAGCGATGGCGCCCTACTTGGTGCTGCCTTGCGGCTGTGAGCGAGGCGCACCGTTCATGACCGGCTGTGCAGGCCCATCCTTCCCGACCAGATGGTGGATCGACTGGTTGTTCTCCAGGCAGACCATCTCCATGATTTCAGTGTCGGGCATGAGCTGCCAGGTCAGGCGCGTGGTGAACGGCCGCGTGTAGGCCTTGGGGTCGTCGATCGTCTGCTCGATCTCGATCGTTCCGAAGTTCGGTCGCCGGAATCGCTCGATGGTGCGACCCTGCTCAGTCAGCGGGCTCCCGTTGATATCGAGCCAGCCACCATCCTTGAAGCCGGCTGTTTCAACGACGAGCGTGTCGCCTTCCCAACGGCCGACCGAGTAGCCGTAGAACCACGGCTGCGGATCGTCTTTCGGTATGGACCGTCCGTCGGTGAACACCTGGCGAATTCCCTGGTGCGTTTCGTACAGCAGCAGGAGAACGCCGGGAGTCTGGATCACCTTTCTTGGAAAGGTGTGCACGTTGAATTGCTGATTCCCGAGCGGCAGGCACCACACGTCAGGGTTGTCCTTGCTGTTATCCGCGACGCGCTGGTCGAGCAGTTCCTTGGCCCACGGCCTGAGCGGCAGGCCGTCCTTGAAGCCCGCGCCGATGTCGCGAAACGTTGCCAGCGGTTTCTCGTCGAGGGTGAGCGCTTCGCGTGGTGAATTGGGGGGACGGCCGACGTTTCGCCAGGTACCGGAAAGGTCAGGCTTGCCGTCGGGTGTTCGCGGCGTTGGTCCGTTCGGATCGACTTTACCGTCGGCTCCCCGCGGCGCGCGCGGGTCCTTGTGATCTGGCCACTGGGCAGATAGTGCAGCCGGAATGATGGCGAGTGCGGCGAAGAGAATGAAGAAGCGGGTCAGTATGTTCATGGCCACCACAGAGATGTCGTTTGACTGGGTTTCGATTGGGTGAAGTGTAGCCCGAGGCGCGCTGATTCAGCTAAGCTCCGTCACGCATGGCCCGCACGTTGCTGAAGCTGATGAGTGGCCTGTTGCTGTGCCTGGCGACAGTGCTCACGGCTGACGAGCCGCGATTCAGGCTGAAGCCGCTCGATGGGGGCGGCGTGATTCCGTACTACCTCGCGGCCGCCGCCGATCGATCGCAGTTCAGACCCGGTGACAGTCAGCTGGCGGCGTGGGCACTCGAAGAGTGGCAGCGCACCATCGGCGGCATCGTCCGGTTCGAGCAGACCGAAAACGAAGATGCCGCGCTGCTTCGATTCGATTGGCTTCCGTGGGCAGAGGATGCTGCACTCGGACGCATGGAGGCATCGACCGTCGATGGCCATCCGGCGGCGTCGATTGTCGTGCGGCCTGACGAGAGTCGGTTTCGGCCGAGTATTCGCCGCAGCGTCCGCGAGGATCCCTTGATGCGCGACGTGGTGCTCTACTACGTCTGCCTGCACGAGATCGGTCACGCGCTCGGCCTCAGTCACAGCAGCAATCCGCGCGACGTGATGTGGCCGGGCAACAACGGGGTGACCCTGCCGGTCTACGAGCGTTATCGCCATCGCCTGCAGACCAGAGATGACATCCCGCGCACCTCGTGGTTGTCTGACGGTGACATCGCGCGCTTCAGGGAAATCTGGCTCAGTTCTCCGTAGGCTGCGTGCCCTATACTTGCGCGCATGAAACGCATCCTCGCGCGTGTGTCTCTATGCGTGCTGGCCGCGGCTGGTCTCTACGTGATCTCGGACGTGAGTCGAACCGTCTCGGCGAACCAGCAATGCGTCGATCATTCCAAGGATCCCGCTGGCTGCCAGCCGAGCACGTTCGACACGCCGATGGCGCAGATGCCGTCCGTGCGCGTCAATCGCCAGGGCCAGATCGATCCGCACTCGTCGGAAGCTGATGCCAAGGCCGGCGCTTTCGAAGTCGAGAAGCGGCTCTTCCTGTTTCGCAACATGGAGCACATTCACTGGGTCCCGCTCATTCCATCCGAGCGCGACCCGGCGACCGGAGCGTGGCGCGGAGGAGACCTCGATGGCTCGGGCGATGGACGCGGACTCGGTGTTGCCGGCAATTGCATCTTCGTCGGGCATGCGAACGGCGCCGGGGTCAGGCGCGCGGTCAACATCCTGAAGATCCAGCCGGACCCGGCGAAACGGCAGCCTGTTGTCGTCGGCGAAATTCCGGCGATGGTCGAAGGAAACGAGGGCTTCGACGATCGCGAGTTGCGGTCGCTCGTCTACAAGACCTCGCGCGGAGACGATCGCTACATCCTGGTGCGCAACGCAGGCACCAACACGCTCGGCCGGATGCAGACGTATCGCATCGACATGAACACGTGCCTGCCGACTGCGAACAGCGAGGTCGTCGATTTCTACTCGCAGTCGCACGAGTTCTTTCTCTGGCACGATCCGGCGAACACGAACCGCGTTCTCGTCTACATGACGAACTGGACCGGCGGCGTGCCCGATCCCACGAGTCCCGGACTGAAAGTCCCGGACCTCCTCGTCATCGCCGTGACCGACGAGGACACCGGCGAGATGCTGATGAAGCCGAAGTTCCTCGCAGGATTCACGCTGCAGGAGGTCGGCGGTCCACCGATCGACGAACGTCCCGACGCGACGGGTCTCTTCTCGGATGGCCGCTTCCTCGACTTCAGCGACTCGAAGAACGGACTCGGTCAGGCGGGCAACTTTCAGAATCGCGAGCAGAACCGTCTGCACTCGGTATCGGTCACCGACGATGGCGAGCGAGTGTATGTGGCGGGGACGACGGCTGGGTTCTACGTGCTCGACTCGGAGAAGATCGCGCACTCTCGCGATGCGATGCTGGCGAACGGAACCGCGGGCTGCAATCAGCGCTCGACAATCCTCTCGGAGAACGGAATTCTGGTCGCGGCGAAGATTCCTGAGATCGCAAACGATTGCCTGCACATGGTGGTCAACAACGATCCGGGTCTGAAGGCATTTCTGGCGTCGAACGCATCGTCAGAAGCGAAGGCTGCCCGCTACCTCGTGCTCATGACCCGATCGCGGTTCGATGTGTATCCGCCGGTGAACGCATCACCGACCGGCACGCACAGCGCGGTCTTCGTGCCGGGCAGACCGGCGCGTGTGCGCGGCAACACGAAAGGTCGTCCGGCGTACGTCTGGTTGAGCGACGAGAACGGCGGCTGTCCTCTCAACTACGCGCGAATGGTGTCGGTCGAATCCGAGATGGTGCCGATCATGGTCGGTGCGTTCGCCATTCCCGACAACCAGGTCGAGGAGTGCCTGACACAGGCAACGACCGAGCCCAACGGTCAGCCTCGCCGCCGCATCCCGCAGCAGAATCACAATCCGACCATCTTCAGGAACCTCGTGTTCACGACGTGGTACGCCCACGGCCTGCGCGTCATCGACATCTCGAATCCGCACACGCCCCGCGAGGTGGGTCACGCGCTGACCGTTCCGCAGGGTGTCGCGCGCACCTATCCCGTCTTCAAGGACGGCCTCATCTACTGGGTGGACAACGACACTGGCCTGCATGTCGCGCGCTACACCGGTCCGCGCGCCGACGAACTGCCTGGTCCTGGCACAGGCACGTACGAGGGCAATGCAACGAGCCCGCATCGCTGATCGC
>JAICEG010000223.1 GCA_025924295.1 Vicinamibacteria bacterium | reverse complement strand
GTTCGAAATCCGGTCCCTGGCCGAATCGCCGGTTCAGCCCAGGGTCGTGTTCCTGGCAGACCAGGCGACCGATCGCACGCTCGTCAGAGAAACCTGGATGTCCGCGACAACCTCCAGCGAAAGTGGCGAGCCACCCGAGTTGAGCTTCGTCATCGAAGGGCCGGCGGGCGAGCCAATCGGTGAACGGATCATCGCGGCGTTCGCGTCCTCGGGCACTGCTGACAGGGCTACCCTTCCGGCCTGAACACGTCCATCCTCAGCTCGACGGGGGCGTGGGCGGCCAATATCCGCGATGCACGTCCCGGGCTTCCTCCAGCAGGAGCGACCCGACGATTGACACCCTGTCGGCCGCGCGATCGAACAGCTCGCGGCACGGAATCAGGAAACTCGGACCAGTGAAGAACGCGAGCTCGGCAGACGACAGCGCGTACACGAGCGAGCGGATGCCCGCCCAGTACATCTTGCCGGTGCACATGGCACACGGTTCACAACTCGTGTAGAGCACGCTGCGGCGAATCTGTTCGGGCGTCAGCTGTCTGATCGCAGCGGCCACGAGATTCGTCTCGGCGTGCGCGGTCGGATCACGATCGGTAAAGACCGTGTTCTGCGCAGTGAGGACCACTTCGCCGTCAACGGTGAGCAGCGATCCGAACGGGTGATTCCCGGCCGCCCTCGCCTGGCGCGCGAGCTCGATAGCCTGGCGTGCGAACTGTTCGTGGTTCATGGCATCCTGGTCCGGCTAAAGCCGGACACGACGTGACCAAGCCGGACACTACGTGATGCGCGATTGTACGCGGCCTCGACCGGCCTGTTCTGGGCACGCCAACCCCCGCAGTCCCGCGACGGTTGCGTCCAAGTGGCCTCATGACAGAACATTAGGGCGAATCAACCGCAGGCGCCGCCCTTCCTATCCTGGCGGACTGTCCGAAACGCAGGGAGCGACTTATGACGATGCCGAATATGCGCCGGGAGATCCTCAAGGGTGGCTTGGCGGTGGCCGGGCTGAGCGCCCTCGGCATTCCGGAATGGGCACTGCCGGCCCTGGCCCAGGGCGAGACGCTCGTGCCCTTCACTGACCTTCCGGCCAATCCTCCGGCTGCTGCCGCCGACCGCCGCCTGCTCGACGTGCGAACCATCGACGGCCCGCTCACGCCCAAAGATTCCTTCTTCACCACGCAGCACTACGGCCATCCGACCGTCGACCCGGAGGCATTCCGGCTGAAGGTGTCGGGACTGGTGAACAAGCCGCTGTCCATCTCGCTCGACGAGCTCAAGAAGATGAGGAGCACCGAGATCACGTTCGGCTTCGAGTGCTCGGGCAACCGGCGTCCGTTGCAGGGCCTGTGCAGTAACGGCCGGTGGACCGGAGTCTCCCTGCGCCACGTTCTCGATCAGGCGGGACTGAAGAACGAGGCCAAGGAGATCGTCTTCTTCGGCGCTGATCGTGGCGATGAAGAAGTCGAGTTCCGCACGCAGAAGTTCACCGTCAATCAGCAGTACGGCCGCAGCCTCCCGCGCGAGAACGCCGTGGCCCAGGAACCGCTGCTCGCCTACTCGATGAACGGAGAGCCCCTCACGAAACATCAGGGGTTCCCGCTTCGCTTGATCCTTCCGGGCTACTACGGTGTTGCGAACGTGAAATGGCTGTCGGAGATTCACGCCCAGGAGGATCAGTACCTCGGCAAGTGGCAGGCACGCTGGTACCGCACGCTGCGCGGCGAGATGATCAACGGCGAGATGAAGTGGACCGAGGCGGCGATCACGACGATGCAGCTCAAGTCGTTCATCGCGCGCGTGTCGAAAGCCGGCGACCGTCTCAACGTCCGTGGCGTGATCCTCAACGACGGCACACCCATCAAGTCAGTCGAAGTGAAGGTCGACGATGGGCCGTGGCAGCCGGCGACGATCGACAAGGCCACGAGCGACAAGTACTCGTGGAAGCTGTTCAACTACACGTGGACAGGCGCCACGCCCGGCGAGCACACGCTGGTCTCGCGCGTGACCGACGCCAACGGCCTGGTACAGCCGACGGAAAAGGATCTCGAGAACAAGAAGACTTTCCTCGAGGACAACTCGCAATATCCGCGGAAGGTAATGATCTCTTGATCACGCGGCGGGTCTAAAGAGCAAGACCCGCCCTACGCTGCAGATTGAACCCCGTAGGCCGGGTCCTGTTCTGTGGACCCGGCGTCGTGTAGACCGGTCAATTCACCTTCATCACCACGAACGTCAGGTCGTCGTACTGCTCGGCGTCCTTGATCCACGACTTCAGTTCGGCTTCAATGCGCGTACGGATGCCGTCCGCCGAGAGGTGGGCGACTTCGCGCAGCAGCGCCCTCAACCGCTCTTCGCCGAACTCGACGTTGTCGGGGTTGTGCGCTTCGGTGACGCCATCGGTGTAGGCCAGCAGCACGTCGCCCGAGCACAGGTCGACCGTCGCTTCTTCGTAGCTCAGACCTGGCAGCATCCCGACCACTGCGCCGCCAGTCGTCAACTCCTCCATCTGCTCTTCCTCCCCGGGCGCAGCCGTGGCGCTGCGCGCGCGCACGAGGTACGGCGGGTTGTGGCCGGCGTTCACGTATCGGAGCTGCCGGCGATCGGCGTCGACCTGCGCGTAGAAGAACGTCGCGTACTTGTTACCAGGCGTCGTTCGATAGAGGAACTCGTTCATCCTGGCGGCCAGCCTGGGCAGTGAGATGTCGCCATCGGATGCGATGATGCGCAACGACGCCTGCACCACCGACATGATCAGCGCCGCGGCCACGCCCTTCCCGGAGACGTCGGCGAGTGCGATGCCGATTCGTTGATCGCCGACATGAATGAAGTCGTAGTAGTCGCCGCCGATGCTGCGCGCGGGCAGACTGATGGCGGCGAAGTCCGCGATCGACGCGGCGGGCGGCTCGGCGGGCAGCAGCCTCCGCTGCACTTCGACCGCCAGCGCCAGATCACGACGGAGCGCCTCCTGCCCGACCACGCGATCGGTCAGCCGCGCGTTTTCCATCATCAGCGCGAACTGATCCGCACAGCTGCGCAGCACCTGTCTCTCCGCCGGGCCGTAACCCCGATCGCGTGCGGGTCCCATGAGCAGCATGCCCATGATCTCGGTCCGCGTTCGCAGCGGCACGACCATCCGGACGTCGTGCTGCGCCAGCAGGCGAATTTCATCGAGCCGCTCGGGCCTGCTCGTGCCCGCCCACGCCGCCAGCGCCGCGAGCTCGTCGCCGTCGAACGGGAGCGGCATCGGATAGGCGGCGAGCCGGTTGACGAGGAAGCCGTCGACAGGCACTACCCAGTCGATCGACTCGAACGAACCGATCGCGACGCGGGTTCGATAGGCCTCGTCCGCGCCTTTCTCCAGCAACGCTGCCGATTCGATCCCGAGGCGACGACAGAGTGTCGTCAAGGCACTGCGTAACGCGTCGTTGAAGGAATCCGCCGCGCGGGCTGCGGCAACAAACTCAGTCAGTAGAGTGGGTGGCGTCGAGGCGGGCGCGCCTCCCACCGCCTCCCTGACTTCTTGCACAGCGCGCAGGAACCCCCGGCGAACCGATTGCCACGCCGAGCCGGGTTCATCGCGGATCGCGACCATCGGCGACAACGCACTCGCCCGCCACGCCGGCACATACGACGCCGCCGCCGCAATCAACGCGACCACTCCGGTCGAGAAAAGCACTGGAAGCCAGCCGACGTCGCGGACCTCGAGGAATCGTGCGAGCCCCCAGACACCGCCGACGAGCACGAGCGCGCCCAGCGCGATCCCCGCGAGCGCCATCTTCAGTCCACCGCCGACGACCAGCATCAACAGATCACGGCTGACCGCACCGAGCGCCATGCGCGTGCCCATCTCTACGGTCCGCTGACGCACGGCGTACGACACGACCCCGTAGATACCCAGCGTGGCGAGCACCAGTGCCGCGACCGCGAAGAACGCCATGACCAGCGAGCTCACGCGCTCGAGCTGCAAAGAATCGCGCACGATGTCGTTCATCGTCCGCACGTCGTGAATCGGCAGCGTGGCGTCGACGGCCTGCACGGCGCGGCGGACATCCGGGATGATTTGTTCGGGTGGGATCGTCGAGCGCACCACCATGGTCATCGGGTTGACGGGAATCATCCCCGCCGACAGGTATAGTTCGGCCTCGGGAACCTTGTTCAATCCGTCGTTGCGCACATCGCCAACCACGCCGACCACTTCAAAGGGATCGCCGTCGGCTCGATTCAAACGGCCGGTCGCGCCAACAGGATTGCGATTCGGCCAGTAGCGATTGGCTGCCGCCTGATTGACGACCACCGACAACATGTCCTCGCGCGTGTCCGTTTCCGCCAGGAATCGTCCTGCCCGCAGCGGAACACCCATCGTCGGCAGAAAACCGGGTGTCACGAACATGAAACTGACGCGGCGCGACTCGTGTTCGGCCGGCATGCCGGGAGCGTGGACGGTCCCGCCCATGCAACAACCGTCGAGTGGAAGCTGATTGACCAGCGCTGCACTCGTCACGCCCGGGATCGCCTCGAGCGCTTCGATCAGCCTTTTCTGGAAGGGCATCAGCGACTTGGATGTCATCACGCGGGCTGGAGCCGCCACCTGGAAGGTCAGGACGCCGTCTGCATCCAACCCGGTCGGGACCCGTCCCAGGTTTCGGAGATGCGCAACCAGGATGAGCGACACCGCAAGCAGGGCGAACGCGAGCGCGATCTCCGCAACCACGAGTGCCCGCGACAGCTTGCGAACCGAGCCTCCCGCCGACGCGCGAACGCCTTCGGTGAGCACAGCATTCGGCGGCGTACGCATCGCCTGCCAGAGTGGCGCAAGACTGGCCAGCGCGCTGGCAACGAAGGCCACGCCCAGGCCGAAAGCGAGGACCTTCCAGTCGATGGCCATCTCATCGGCGTCCGGCAGGTAGTCGGATCCCGCGACCACGATGACGCGCGCGAGGGCGAGACTCAGCGCGACCCCGAGCACGGCGCCGACGACGGAAACAGCGGAGGCCTCAGCGAGATACCGCAGCGCCAGATGTCCGCGCCCCGCGCCCAGCGCCACGCGCACCGCCGTCTCACGACTCCTGACGACTGATCGCGCCAGCAGCAGCGTCGCCACGTTCGCACAGGTAATCAGCAGCAGCACGCCGGCGGCCGCGAACAACAGCAGAAGCGTCGAGCGGAGGTCGTTCAGCGTGTGCTGCCGGAGGTCGACCACTGCTGCCGTGTACATCGGATGCGACGCGGGATCGAGGCGCGCGATTTCGGCCGCTGCGCGGATGGCGTCGGCCTGCGCCTGCGCGAGGGAGACGCCCGGCCTTCGCCGCGCGTTGGCGAAGTAGAGGCCGTCCCTCGGGTTCTGTCCCCTGCCCGATGGATCGAGGTAGACCCACACCTCGGACAACTGTCGCGCGGTCGTCGTACCGAAGATCGGAAAGCGGAAGTCTGCCGCCATCACACCGGTGACAACGAGCTGACGTTCGTCGAGCGCGATCGGCTTCCCCACGATCGCGGGATCGCTGCCGAGCCGCATCCACAACGAGTTCGAGATGACCACACCGCGCTCGTCGGTGAACCACTGCCCCAGCCGCGGCGGTCCCAGGCTCTGCGCCAGCGACGGCGTGATCGAGGCGGCCGCCAGGTACTGTGGTTCACCGGGAGCGGTCAGGTTGAAGTTCTCGAGCCGGAACCACCCGAAGACATCGAAGCTGGTCGTCCGCGCTTGATATTCGATGAGGTCGGGGACGTTGCTCGAGGAATAGCGACCAGGCTCGTTGACGCGGGCGCCGTACAGCGCGACGAATCGATCCCCGTCCGGATACGGCAGGGGTTTCAGCATCACACTGTTGATCACGGTGAAAACGGCTGTCGCGGCACCGATGCCGACGGCAAAGGCCACAATCGCGAGCAGGGCCACCCCCTTCGCGCCTTTCCACGATCGCCAGACGTGAGCCAGGAGCACCGTCGTCTCGCGCAGATTCTCTCACGCAACGTAGGCCCGGTCTCGCTCTCGAGACCCAGCGAGTCGTGGCGGGTCCGCAAAATCAGGACACGCCCTACGCCCCGGCCAGCAGGAGTAAGCTGAAGGGGATGTCCGACGCGCTCCAGTCGTTGTCGTCCGAAGCCGCCCGGCCAGGGTCGACGACCGTCATCGATTGCGCCGCCTACTGTGCCGGCGTCAGGGTCGCCGACGTCGGCATCGAGCAGATCCGCGGATCGCTCGAGCGCAACGACCACTTCGTCTGGCTGGGACTGTATGAACCGGAGAAGGACATCCTGCGCGGGGTCCAGCAGGAGTTCGGGTTGCACGACCTGGCGATCGAGGACGCGTACAACGCACATCAGCGTCCGAAGCTCGAGCTGTACAAAGATTCAGTCTTCGTAGTGCTGCGAACGGCGCACCTGGCCACGTCACCCCGTCATCTCGAGTTCGGCGAAACCCACGTCTTCCTTGGCAGGAACTACCTGGTCACCGTGCGGCACGGATCGTTGCGATCGCACATCGGCGTCCGCCAGCGCTGCGAATCGACACCGCACCTGCTGGCGAAGGGGCCCGGATACGTCTTGTATGCGCTGATGGATTTCGTCGTCGACCAGTACCTGCCGATCGTTCAGCAGATGGAGGAGGAGCTCGAGGACCTCGAGGACGTGATCTTCGGCGAAGCGGCCAACGGCGATGCCACCGCGCGTGTCTACCAGTTGAAGCGCGATCTGCTGGCGCTGCGACGCGCCATCTCACCACTCGTCGAAGTGTGCAACCGGTTGATGCGCTTCGATCTCCCGCACATTCCCGAAGACACACGCGTCTACTTCCGCGACGTCTACGACCACATCGTGCGGCTGAACGAAACGATCGACGCCCAGCGCGAGCTCCTGACGACGGCGCTCGAGGCCCATCTGTCGATCATGTCGCACACCCAGAACGAGCACATGAAGCGCATCACGGCGTGGGCTGCCATGATCGCCGTGCCCACCATGATCGCCGGCATCTACGGGATGAACTTCCGCAACATGCCGGAGTTGAACTGGAGCTACGGGTACCACGCCTCGATCGCGCTGATGGTCGGTACCTGCATCGCGCTCTATACCGGTTTCAAACGTTCGGGATGGCTCTAGTGCGCGGTCGCCGCCTGCTCGTCGCTGTCGGCATCAGTATCGCTCTCACCTGGACCCATCTCGATTCGCAGGTGCGGCCCATTTACGACTCGGGCGCGGCCGGACTCACTCACCTGCTTGGACGGCTGCACACCACAGCCAGCGCGCTCCATACCGGCGCCCATCCAGACGACGAGGACTCGGCGTTCATCGCGCGCACGGCACGCGGCGACCACGCGCGCGTGGCGTACCTGTCGCTGACACGCGGCGAGGGCGGGCAGAACATCATCGGCACCGAGCTCTTCGACGCGCTCGGTGTCATTCGTAGCGAGGAACTACTGCAGGCCAGGCGTCTCGATGGCGGCGAACAGTTCTTCACGCGGGCGTTCGACTACGGCTTCTCCAAGACGCTGACCGAAGCGAAGTCGAAATGGAACGAGCGCGAGATCCTCGGCGACATGGTTCGCGTCATCCGCAACTTCCGCCCCCTCGTGATCTATTCGAGGTTTGTCGGCAACGCGAGCGACGGCCACGGTCAACATCAATTCGCCGGATACCTCACTCCGTTGGCGTTCGCAGCCGCCGCCGACCCGGCGCAGTATCCCGAGCAGATCGCGGCAGGCCTGCGCCCGTGGCAGGTGCGCAAGCTCTATCGCCAGGATCGCGGTGCGTCCGACCCCGCAACCACGATGCAGGTGCAGACCGGGATCCTCGATCCCGTCATCGGACGGTCGTACGCGGCGGTTGCAGCCGAGGGCCGGAGCCAGCACAAATCGCAGGAGATGGGCGGCATCGAGCCGCTCGGACCATCCGCGTCCGGGCTTGTTCGTGTTGAGACGCGTGTCCCTGTCCCCGCCACCGAGAGATCCATCTTCGATGGTCTCGATACGAGCCTGCCGGGGCTGGCGATCCTGATGGGCCTCCCCGCAGGATCGCTCGCCGACGAGCTGAAGGCCGTCGACGCCGCCGCCCGCGACGCGTTGCGCGACTTCCGTGCACTCGAGCCCGAGCGGATCGTGCCGGTACTCGCGACCGGCCTGCGAGCGACTCGGGCAGCGCGGGCAGCGCTCCGATCAGCGGCCGGGTCAGACGATGCGCGTGCCGACGTCGACTTCGTTCTGGCACGGAAGGAAACGGATTTCGCCGAGGCGCTGGCACTCGCTGCAGGGGCCGTCGTCGATCCACTCGCTGACGAGGAGACTGTTGTACCTGGGGGCACGGTCGGCGTCAATGTGCGCACGTTCCTCGAGCATCCGACGCTCGCGCGGATCACCAGTACCACGCTCACCGCTGGCGGCGGATGGCGCGTCGAGCCCGTTGCGGTTCCCGAGGCGAAGGGTGGTTTCCGTCGCGAAACACCCGCCAGCATCGAGCGCTACACCGTCTCCGTCCCGGCCACCGCTCCGCTGACGCAGCCCTACTTCCTCGGAAACCCAC
>JAICEG010000222.1 GCA_025924295.1 Vicinamibacteria bacterium | reverse complement strand
GGCGAAGGACCCCGCTGCCATCGGGGCGCTGTTTACCGACAACGCCGATCAGTTCAATTCGGGCGGTGACTGGCGACGCGGCCGCGACGCCATCGTGAAAGGAACACTGCAGTCATCGCAGCGCAACAGCGGGTCGCGCACTATCACACTGAAAGCGGTTCGGTTTCCCGCACCTGGGTTCGCCATAGCCGACGGCGAGTACGGGATTGGGGAGCAGCGCCTGTGGACGACACTCGTGCTGTCGCGACAGGGCAACGCCTGGAAGATTGAGGCCATCCGCAACATCGCGCCCAGGAGCAATTGACCCTCATGCAAAGACATCCGGTGGAGAGACACATGCGCGTGATCGTCGCGATGGCCGTTGGGGTCCTACTGGTCAGCGAGGGGCGCGCCGCAGCGCAGTCGTGGCAGCCGCCGAGCGAGAGCCAGCGATGTCCGTCGAAGTGGGGCGCGAGCGATGAACGCGGGTCGAGCAACCACATGAAGCCGGAGACCGTGTTGCGCGCGGCAAAACTGATCAGGACGGGCCAGGTGTTCGAGCTCGGTCACGTGCTGTCCGAAACGATGCCGCTCCCCGCCGGCCGCCGATTCGAGATGCACACGAAACGGAGCCGACAGGATCCGGGTACGAATCGCCGCGGGTCGAACGAGGAACTGGTCGTCTCCGAGATCGGCCAGGTCGGCACGCAGTTCGACACCTTCAGCCATCAGATGATCAATTCGAGCATGTACAACTGCGTCAAGCTCGATGACGCGGCGACACGAACCGGCTTCAGCAAGATGGGCGTGCACAAAATCGGCGCGCTCGTCACACGCGGCGTCCTCATCGACATCGCGGCGCTCAAGCGCACGCCCATGCTCGCCGAGTCGTACGAGATCACGCCGCAGGACCTCCAGCAGGCGCTCGCCGAGCAGAAGCTGACGCTGCAACCCGGAGATGCCGTGCTCATTCACACCGGGTGGGGCACGCTCTGGGGTAAAGAGAACGCACGCTATCAGCGTGCGAGCCCGGGAATTGGGATTGCCGCCGCCGAGTGGCTCGCCAAGCAGGACCCGATGCTCGTCGGCGCCGACAACGGCGGCGTCGAGGTCGCTCCGAATCCGGATGAGAACCTGCGCGGCCCGGTGCACCAGATCATGCTGGTGGTGAACGGCATCCACCTGCTCGAGAATCTCCGCCTCGCCGAGCTCGCCGCGCAACGTGCTCACGAGTTCGCGCTGATCGTCGAGCCGCTCAAGATCGAGGGCGGTACGGGCTCGAGTGTCGCGCCGATCGCAATCCGGTGAAGCCATGAGAGACGTAATGACGGTGAAGTGGGTCGTTGCCGCAGGCCTGATCGCTGGCGCTGCTGTACTGTCGGCGCAAGCACCCGCGTCGCGCACGACCACGGCGGTTTCGCAGCTGCAGGTCGATCCGTTCTGGCCCAGGCCGCTGCCCAACGACTGGATCCTCGGCCAGGTGTCGGGTGTGGCGGTCGACAAGCGGGGGCACGTGTGGATCGTGCAGCGGCCACGCTCGCTCAGCGATCGCGAGCTTGGTGCACAGCAGAATCCGCCCTGGAGCAAGTGCTGTAAAGCGGCGCCACCGGTGATCGTGTTCGACCAGGAAGGCAACGTGGTCAGGGCGTGGGGCGGGCCCGGCGCCGGCTACGAGTGGCCGGAGAGCGAGCACGGCATCTTCGTTGACGACACCGACTCGGTGTGGCTGGCCGGCAACGGCAACAAGGATTCGCAGCTTCTCAAGTTCACGCTCGAGGGCAAGTTCGTCCTGCAGATTGGCAAGAGCGGTCAGTCGAAGGGGAGCAACGACACCGAGAACCTGGGCAGCCCGGCAGACATCAACGTCGACGTCGCGGCCCGCGAGGTCTACGTGGCTGACGGATATCGCAATCGACGCGTCATCGTGTTCGATTCCCAGACCGGTGCGTACAAGCGGCACTGGGGCGCGTATGGCAAGACGCCGAGTGATGCGGCCACACCGCCGTACGATCCGGCGCGACCACCGTCACAGCAATTCGGTACGCCGGTTCACTGTGTCCGGCTGGCCAGCGACGGGATGGTCTACGTCTGCGATCGCACGAACAACCGCTTTCAGGTTTTTCGTAAGGACGGGACGTTCGTATCGGAGGCCGTCTTCGAGAAGGAAACGCGTCTCAACGGCTCAGTTTCGGAGCTCGCCTTTTCGCCAGACCGCGAGCATTCCCTGATCTACATGGTCGATGGCGTCAACAACGAGATGCGCATCGTCGAGCGCAAGACGAATGCGATCGTCGGTCGCATTGGCCGGCCCGGTCGATTCGCAGGCCAGTTTCACGTTGTCCACAACGTGGCGGTGGACGGACAGGGGAACGTCTATACGACCGAGGTCAATACCGGTCAGCGCGTCCAGAAGTTCCGAAGGGTCAACTGACTCCAGACTTCTCTCGACGGTGTCAGAAGTCGGCCGGAAGCGGACCTTTTGGTCCGCTTAGACCGTGATTCGTGAGCGCGGCGGACGCGACTCGCGCTTGCCTGGCTTGGGAGTGCTCGCTCCCTCGGGCAGCCTGGTCAGCGTCTCCTGGAACACGGCGCCCGCAGCACCGCCAGCGGTCCACTTGCCGTTCAACTGGCCGTTCTCGGCGACAGAGTACACGACCAGCGCCGGAGTTCCGCCAAAGTAGCTCACGGCCAGCTGGTTTCCGCTGTAGATGCCGACGCCTACCACCTGGCTGTCGTCCGGCATCGTCCATCTCACAAGGTAGGTTTCCTTGTGCTTCACGATTTCGACGACGCCAGCGTACGGCGCGCCGTCAGGATTCTTTCCTTCGCACGTATAGACACCCTCGATTTTGCTTTCCGGAGCCTGACCCTGGGCCGCGTGCACAGGACCGAGCAAGGCGAGTGTGACGAGACCGATCAAGGCAGCTCTTACCAAGGGGAACTCCTTTAACTCTCGGCGCAAATTTCCGATGACGCCACTATGGCGCAGAGCAAGAGCCGCGCCATGGCCCGCCGGCAATGTTAGCTGTCGGGGGAACAGCGTCCGCTGCACCAGGTCGAGACAAGGATGACGGCGAGGCGACAAGTGTCCGGGCGAACGACTGACTTATCTTACTTTCCGTCCACCGAATAGGCCAGCAGCACGTTGCCCGGCATGCCGTTCTGCACATAGCCAGAGTTGATGATTACCGTGCCGCCGCTGATAGCTGGCCCTGCGACGTTCAACGAACCGCCGCGTCCAGGGACACCATTCGTGGTCTTGTAGGTGTCGACCGTGTCGACGTCCCACAGGATCGAGCCGTTGCTGGCGGAATACGCACGCAAGTGTCCGTCGATCGACCCCGAAAACACGACGCCGGGAATGGCGCTGACCGCCGCTGACTGGGCCGGGCTGCATCGCTCCCGCGTACGGCACGCCCGAGGTGGCGGCGTCGCCCAGACGCGCTTGCCGGCATCGAGACTGATCGCGAACATGCCGCCGCCTTCTTCAGGATCGGGCAGCGTTGCCTGACTGTTGGGAACGGGAATGCGGCCCAAGTCGGAGAGCGCGACATAGATGTTGGCGCCGTCGACGGCCGAGCCCCACTGCACGCCACCATTGATCCCGCCCTTGCCGACGCGCTCCTGCCAGAGGATCTCGCCGTCTCGATCGGGATCGAGGGCATGGACGACGCCGGACTTCTGGCCGGCGACGATCACGCGACGCCCGTTGGGCAACGAGACCAGGATGGGCGGTGAGGCGAAGTCGAAATCAGGTGCGTTCTTGTTCGTGCAGTTCACCTGATCGCTCAGGCGGCACGAGGTGTTCCAGTCGTCCGAGGCGGTCATCTGACGCGACCATAGTATCTTTCCGGTCGTGAGATCGAACGCAACGAAGGCGTCGCTGCGATCGGTCGCCGGGCCGCTGTAGTTGTTGCCGGTCGTCACGTAGACGGCGTTCTTCTGCACGTCGATCGCCGGGCTCGACCAGATGGGCGCGCCCGACGGACCCCAGAGCTGCGTCCCGATGCGGTTCTTCGCCTGCGGGCGCGGTTCCTCGATCGTGTACGTCTTCCAGATCTGCGTGCCGGTCCACGCGTCGAGCACGACGAGGCTGCCGCGGAACGTACAGCACTGGTACTCGGCCACCGCACCGGCGGTCTCTTCACCCGATGCGACGCCAACGTAGAGTCGTCCATTGTGAAATGTGGGTGACGCGGTGACGCGGGCGAACTGGTGATTGTCGACGTGCGACTTCCAGATCAGCACGCCGGTGGACGCGTCGAGCGCGTAAACATTGGCCGACCGATCACCGACGAAGGCCACGTGCCGATCGCTGCCTTCGAAAGGCGTGATGGTGATCGCCGCACGAACCGCGGCATCGGCCTGAAACGTCCAGTGCACACATCCGGTCGCTGCGCTCAGGGAGTAGACCATCCCGCTCTGGGTGCCGACGAACACCCGGCCGCCCGCCATCGAAGGCTGTCCATCGGCGCTGAGCTCGCCAGGAAATCCGAAGGCCCATTTGAGCTTCAACTTCGGCACGTCGCTGGCGCTCAGTCCGGCCATCGCGCCGTCCTGGTACCGGGTGTTCTGCGTGTTGCCGCCCCACCCGTTCCAGTGCGGGCCGCCCAGCGGGTTGGCGAACTCGCCAGCAACCGGGCGGCACATCGATTCAGGATTGGGCTTGGTCGAGAAGGCGGTTGCGAACGTCTTTCCCGTCACGAACTCGGCGATCGCGCGACGCTCGACGCCAGTGCGGCCGCTTGCCATCGACAGCATCGGCCCACTTTCCATGGCTGTGAGCACGCGTTCCGGCGTCATGGCCTGCAGGACATCGCGCGTCGGTGCGCGCGCGACGCCAGTGTCATGACACGAGGCGCACAGCTGTTTGTACAGAGTGGGACCGTCATCGGCAGCCGCGGGCCGGGCGGTCACGATGAACAGCAGGCAGCAGGTCGCAACGATCGAGGAACGCAGAGTAGTTCGCATCTCACGCTCCGTTGGTTGGTCCGGCTTCAGCCGGACCTATTTGGGTTCCGCCAATACCTGACGGATGACTGCCGCTGTTGCCGGGGAACTGACGATGTTCATGCCGCGCTGGACGCCTTCGGTGATCTTGAGCGGCGTCCAGCCCTTGCTGTTGGGGCGATTCCACACATCCTCGCGGGCGCCCTTTTCGGCAAGGAAACGAACCACGGTCGGCACGTGCTTATAGGCGGCGCCATGCATCGCGGTCTCGCCGTTCTTGTCGACCGCATCGAGGTCGTTGCCGAGGTCGAGCGCCACCTTGACGGCCTCGAGCACCTCGGGCTCGGTCCCAGGATCCTCGCCGGGTGCGTTGGTGCCGAGACCCGCGGCCACCATCAGCGGCGTCGAGCCGTCCTCGTTCGTGAGGGTCGGATTGGCACCGAGGTCGGCCAGCAGTTTCATGAGCGGCGCATCAGCCGTGCGCGCGGCGAGCAGGAACGGCGTCGCGCCGATCGAGTTGAGCGTCGTCACGCCCATGCTGGGACGCTTGGTGACGCGTGCGTCGAGCGTTGCGCCCTTGGTCACCAACGCTCGTACGAACGTCAGGCTGTCCATCGTCCCCGATCCCTGCGGTGCGGGATTGTTGCTGCCGGCAATGCCGGCTTTGCGCACCCACGACACCTGATGCAGCGCCGTGTAACCCTGCGGGGCCGCATTCGGATCGGCGCCGCGGTCGAGCAGCCACGCGGCGAGCTCGTAGTGCGCGTTGCCGGCCGCAAGCAGAAATGCATTCGGGCCGGTTTCGGGAGCGGCCGGCGTCGCGGCGGCGTTCTGGGCCGGTCGCCGTCGCACGGGCAACGCGTCGTTCATGTCCGCACCGGCCTTCATCAGCGCTTCGACGGCGGCGATCCGGCCTTCACGCGCGGCGAACAGCAGCGGCGTGAACCCGCCGTTCGATCGCGCCTTCACGTCCGCTCCGCGCGCGATCAGCGCATCGACGACGGCAGGATGTCCCTCGGCCGCGGCCCACATCAGCGCAGTCTGGCCGCGCCAGTTCTCCTTCACGTTGGGATCCGCCCCGCGTGCGAGGAGTGCATTGACCGCATCGAGCCTCCCGGTCCGCGCGGCAACCATCAACGCGGTCTCGCCCTCTTCGGAGGCGGCGCCCGGATCGGCGCCCGCTTCGAGCAGCATTCCGATGGTCGCGGCGTTGCCGTTCAACGAGGCGAGCCACAGCGGGGTGGCGCCGTATCGATTGGTCGCCTTGACGTTGGCGCCCGCACGAATGAGCTGCTGAACGATCTCGGTGGCGTCACGATCCACGGCCCAGTGCAGGGCCGTGGTGCCGTCCGGCTGCACCGCGTTCACATCGACGCGAGCGTCGAGAAGGGCGCGCACAGCGGACGAGTCGCTCGCCTTGATCGCATCAATGAGCCGACTCTGCGCGTCGGCGGTCCTGATGGAAACAAAGAGAAGCGCGATCAGGACGAACGATGCTGCGCGCATGTTCGTCCTCACACGTTCAACGGCTCCAGGTTCTCGACTCGCCCGGTGCTGTCCACGAACGTGTCGAGGTGCACGCCGACCTTGTCGAGCAGTGCCAGGTGGAGATTGGCCAACGGCGTCGGCTTCTCGAACCTGATGTGGCGCCCGCCCTTGAAGCGCGCACCGCGCCCGCCGGCCACGACGATCGGCAGGTTGGAGTGATCGTGGATGTCGGGATTGCCCATGCCACTACCGAGCAGATACAGGGTGTGATCGAGCAGCGATCCATCGCCATCCGGTGTCGCCTGCAGCTTCTCGACGAGATAGGCGAACAGCGATACGTGGTGCGCGTTGATCCTGGCGAGCTTGATCAGTTTCTCCGGATCGTTGGTGTGATGCGACACCGGGTGGTGCGGTTCCGGCACGCCGATATGAGGATAGGTTCGCGTGCTCGTCTCGCGCGCCATCTGGAAGGTGACGACGCGAGTCACGTCGGCCTGGAGCGCCAGCACCTGCAGATCGAGCATCAGCCGAACGTGGTCTTCCCACACTGCCGGGACACTGGCCGGCCGGTCGAGATCCGGTAGTGTCGCTGCGTCGCTCCGTTCCGCGCGCTGGATCCGCCGTTCCACCTCGCGTACCGAATCGAGATACTGGCCGACACGCACCTTGTCGTTCGCGCCCAGCTCGCGTCTGAGGCGCGCCAGATCGTTCGTCATCCAGTCGAGAATGCTGCCGCTCTTCTTCAGCTCGGCGCGTCGCTGCTCCGGGCTGCCTCCGTCGCCGAACAGCCGCTCGAACACCACCCGCGGATCGGCCTCGGTCGGCAGCGGCGTCGTCGGCGACGACCACGACAGATTGTTCTGGTACGCGCACGCATACCCGTTGTCGCAGTTACCGACCTGTGCGATCAGGTCAGTGCCGATCTCGAGCGAGGGAATCTGGGTGTCGGTTCCGAGCGTTCGGGCCGCGATCTGATCGACGGTGATGCCGAGCTCGTAGTCGCTCCCTTCGGTTCGCTTGGCGCGGGAGCAGCTGAGGAACGCGCAGTTGGACGACGCGTGATTGCCAGTGGTGTAGGCGTTGCGCAACTCGAGATTGCTGACCACGGTGATGTGATCCAGCACCGGCGTCAACGCGAGCAGCGACGGCGACAGCTCCGTCAGCGGTCCTTCGGTTGCCGGTGTCCACGCGGCAGCATTCATGCCCATGGGGATGTAGACGTATCCCAGGCGCCGAATCGAGCTGGCGATCGACTGCGCCCTGGCCGGGGCGAATGCCGGCACCATCGCGTCGAGCAACGGTAGCGACAGAGCCGTGCCCAGGCCGCGGAGGAACGTGCGACGGGGGAGCGCCCTCTTGGTGACAATCATTGCGACATCCTCATCATGAATGGGTCACTCGAGACGATGCCGAGAACGAGGGAAGAGAATCGATAGTCCTGCGCGCGTGAGCTGTGAACGATCTCGCGTACCGACGGAGCGTCGTAATACTCGAGGCCCCGTCCGAGGCTGTAGGTCATGAGCTTCTCGGTCAGCGTGCCGACGAACAGGTCCGGCTTGCGGAGCAGCGCCGAACGCAGTCCGCTCATGCCCGCGAATGTCGATCCATCGGGGAGCCCACCCGACGCGTCGACGTCGCTGCCCGATTCAGTGCGCAGCCGCCAGCGGCCGATCGCGTCAAAGTTCTCCAGCGACAACCCCGCAGGATCCATCAGCTGATGACAGCTGGCGCATGCCGGGTTCGCGCGATGCTGCGTCATGCGCTCGCGCATCGACAGCAACTTCCCGTTGGAGTCGGTCTCCTGGAGCGGCGGAACGTTCTGCGGCGGCGGTGGCGGCGGTGTGCCGACGATGTTCTCGAGGATCCACTTGCCGCGCAGCACTGGCGAGGTCCGGTTCGCGTACGAGGTCACCGTCAGGATGCTGCCGTGGCCGAGCAGTCCGCCGCGCGCGCTGTTCTCGTCGAGCGCGACGCGCCGGAAGCGGCTTCCGTACACGTTGGGAAGCCCGTAGTGCTTGGCCAGCCGCTCGTTCACGAACGTGTAGTCGGCATCGATCAGGTTGATGACGCTGCGGTCTTCCTTGACGATGCTCTGGAAGAACAACTCGGTCTCGGTGCGAAACGCCTGTCGCAG
>JAICEG010000221.1 GCA_025924295.1 Vicinamibacteria bacterium | reverse complement strand
CTCCGAGAGTCCCCATTCCCGCTCGAGATCGAGCGGTGTGACGACCTGACGGTGCAGGATGATGTTGCGGAGGTTCGGTGCGTACTCCGCGAGCGTGTTGATGACGGTGTCACCAAACGCCTCGCGCTGGTCGTCCCACGTTCCTTCCTTCAGATGATAGGGCGCGTACTGAACGAAGCACGACATGACGTGCTTGCCGGGAGGCGCCACGCGCGGATCGGTCAGTGAAGGAATGACGATGTCCATATACGGCTTCTGCGAGAAGCGTCCGTACTTCGCGTCGTCGTAGGCGCGTTCCATGTAGTCCACGCTCGGCGAGATCGAGATCGCGCCGCGCAGGTGAGTTCCCGGCCCGGGAAGACAGGTGAAGTCAGGGAGGGCGTCGAGGGCGACGTTCACTTTCGCCGACGATCCGCGGAACCGGTAGTGGTTGACGTCTTCGACGAACTCGTCCGGCAGCTGCCCCGGCTCGATGAATCGCAGGAATGTGAGACGAGGGTCGACGCTGGAAGCGACAATGCGCGCGCGAATCTCGTCGCCGTTCTTCAGTACCACGCCCTGTGCCTGATTGCCGTGAACGAGAATGCGCTCGACTTCTACCTGTGATCGAATCTCTACGCCGGCGGCGCGCGCAGCCTTGGCAATCGCATTCGAGATCGCACCGGTCCCGCCGCGCGCCAGGCCCCAGGAGCGGAACGCGCCATCGATCTCGCCCATGTAGTGATGGAGCAGCACGTAGGCCGTTCCCGGTGATCGCACGCCGAGGAACGTTCCGATAATGCCGGACGCCGACATCGTCGCCTTGAGCACGTCGGTCTCGAACCACTGATCGAGAAAGTCGACCGCGCTCATCGTCATGAGCTGGATCTGGTTGTATTGATCGCCGCGCGGCAAGCGCCGGAAGCGCTGAAGCAACATGAAAAGCTGCTTGAGCCCTCGCGGATCGAGCGACGTTGGATCCGGAGGCAGCATGCTGAGGATCGGGCGGACGAATCGTCCCATCTCGACCATCGCGCGGCCGTACTCGTCGTAGGCCTCGGCATCGAGTCGCGAGTGACGCGCGATCTCGCGGCGCGTCTTGGCGTGATCGTTCATTCGCCACAAGTAATCGCCGTTCGGCATGGGCGTGAACGTGCCATCGAGCGGGAGGATCTCGAGGCCGTGGCTCGGCAGGTCGAGCTCGCGAATGATTTCAGGACGCAACAGCGAGACGACGTACGAGCAGACAGAGAAGTGAAAACCCTTGAAGACCTCCTCGGTTACGGCCGCGCCGCCGAGGACGTGGCGCCGCTCGAGGACCAGCACTTTCCGCCCGGCCCTGGCGAGATAGGCGGCTGTGGTCAGGCCGTTGTGGCCGCCACCGATGACGACGACGTCGTAGGTCATGCCGTTGGGAATCGTAGGTTAAGTACGAGCTCGAGGTCTAACCGGTTTCAAGGTGGCGCAGCTGATCCGACGAATGCCTCCATAATGACGCCGGCTCCGATACACTCTTGATGTGCCCAGCCTGATAGAAGCGATCGACATTAAGCGGAAGACGTATTTCGAGTTCGAGAATGCTCCTTACGTGTGCATCGACGTTGAGGTCTCGCGGCCGACGGCGCGTGGCGGTCAGACGCTGGTCCGCGTCAAGATGCGGAACCTGCTGACGCGCGCGGTGTTCGACAAGACCTTCAAGGCCGGGGAGAAGTTTGGCGAGCCGGACCTGGTCCAGGTATCGGCGACGTTCCTGTATGCGGACGGCGATGGCTCGCACTTCATGGATCAGGAGAGCTTCGAGACGCTGACACTCGGCGGTGATACGGTCGGCGACGACAAGGATCTGCTCGTCGACAACGTCCTCGTGCAGATCCTGAAGTACAACGGCAATCCCATTGCAATTCAGTTCCCGCCCCACGTGGAGCTGACGGTGGCACACACCGAGCCGGGCGTGCGCGGCGACACGGCATCAGGTGGCGTCACCAAGGCCGCGACACTCGAGACCGGTCTGCAGATTCGTGTGCCGCTCTTCATCAAGGAAGGCGAGAAGGTGAAGGTCCACACCGAGACCCGGGAGTTCGCAGGCCGGGCGTGAACGTGCGCGGTTCCCAGATGCCCTCGTCCAATCCACGCGCGCTCGGACTCGGTGAATTCGTGGGCCTGATGGCCACGCTCACCGCGCTCGTCGCGCTGTCGATCGACATGGTGCTGCCGGCGCTCCCGGCGATCGGTTCCACGCTCGGGGTCGAGCACGCGAACGACAATCAGCTGATCCTCTCGCTCCTGTTCCTCGGCTTCGGCCTCGGTCAGTTCTTCTACGGTCCGCTGTCAGATGCCGCCGGCCGCAAGCCTGCCGCGTACATCGGGCTGGCACTCTTTACGGCCGGATGCCTCCTCGCGCTCCTGGCGAGAAGCTTCCCGCTCATGCTGGCCGGACGGTTCCTGCAAGGCGTCGGCGTGGCAGGGCCGCGAACGATCACCCTCGCGCTGGTGAGAGACAGGTTCGAGGGCCGCGAGATGGCGCGCGTGATGTCGCTCGTCATGGCCGTGTTCATCCTGGTGCCCATCGTGGCGCCGGCACTGGGGCAGGCGATCCTCGGTATTTCAGGGTGGCGGGCGATCTTTGCCTTCTATCTGGCGATGGGGCTGGTCGCCTTGGTCTGGTTCGCGCTACGGCAGGAGGAAACGCTGCCGAGCAGCCGCCGGATTCCATTCTCAGCGCGACGGATGCTGGCCGCGACGCGCGAGGTCGTGACCACGCGCCGATCGATCGCCTACACGGTTGCCGCGGGATTCGTGTTTGGTGCCTTTCTCGGGTATCTGACGTCTGCTCAGCAGATCCTGCAGCAGCAGTACGCCCTCGGACCTCGGTTCCCGCTGTACTTTGCGGTGCTGGCGATCGCGATCGGCGGTGCGTCGCTTGCCAACGCCAGGCTCGTCATGCGCTACGGCATGAGAGCGCTGTCCTCATGGTCGCTGAGAGGCATCTGCGTGGTGTCGATTGTCTTCACGGCAATCGCGAGCGCCAATGCGGGCCATCCACCGCTGTGGATGCTGATAACGTATCTGATGGTGTTGTTCTTCTGTATCGGCCTGCTCTTCGGGAATCTCAACGCGCTTGCGATGCAGCCGCTCGGTCACATTGCCGGCACCGGAGCCGCGGTAGTGGGCGCCACGTCCATGCTCATTTCGCTGGTTCTTGGAACATGGATTGGCCAGAGCTACAACGGCACCGTCCTGCCCCTGGTTGTGGGCTTCGCCTCTCTGAGCGCGTGTTCCCTCGTCGCGCTCTGGTGGGCGGAGTCGGGTGAGGCGGCGCCGCGGTCGGCTGACGCTCAACCGTCCATTGAACCGCCGCGCGCCGAGATCAACTGACCTCATCCTGACTTTGCCGTGGCACGCGGGGACGCGATATCTTCGAAGAGGATGTGTCGACGAGGCGAGGCCCGGTGAAGTCCGGGCGCTATCGCATCATGCGCAAGCTCGGCGAAGGCGGCATGGGCGAAGTGTACGAGGCGCACGATGAACGCCTCGATCGTCCCGTTGCCATCAAGCGCCTGCGCCCCGACGCCGGCGACGGGCAGGAGCGCGAACGTCTCTGGCGCGAGGCGCGGACGGCGGCCAGCGTCAACCATCCCAACATCTGCCAGCTCTACGAGATCGACTCTGACGGCGACGAACTGTTTCTCGCGATGGAGCTGCTCGATGGCGAGCCGCTCAGCGCGCGTCTCGCGCGCGGGCCGTTGCCGTCCGGTGAAGCCGGTCAGATCGCGCTGTCGGTCCTGAGTGCTCTTGGAGCCCTGCATCACAAGGGGATCGTCCACCGCGATCTCAAGCCGTCGAACATCTTCCTGGCCACCCACGGGGTGAAGCTGGTCGACTTCGGCCTTGCTCGTCCCTTTACCGGCGACCTCGATGCGACGCAGAAGAACCTGACGATTCCCGGCATCGTGATGGGCACACCGCGGTATATGGCGCCCGAACAGATCGAGGGTGGCGTCGTCGACGCTCGCAGTGACTTGTTCGTGCTCGGCTCCGTGCTCTACGAGATGGTGTCAGGCCGTCCCCCCTTCGACGGCAAGTCGGTGTTCGCGGTGGCGCGCGCCATCACGCAAGAGGAACCTGCCGCTCTTGGCGGCTCGCCGAGCGTCGTGGCGCTCGATCGGGTCATCCATCGAGCGTTGCGGAAGAACCCGCACGATCGATATCAGGCCGCCGCGGCGTTCGCACAGGAACTGCGAGCGGCGCTCCTGCAGATCGACTCCGTCGCGATGACGCCGGTTCGTCCGCTGACGCGACTCGTTGTCATGCCCTTTCGAATCCTGCGGCCCGACCCGGCGCTCGACTTCCTGGCGTTCAGCCTTGCGGACGCGGTCAGCTCGGCGCTGTCGGGGCTTCCGTCGGTCGTCATTCGCTCGACGGCCGTGGCGTCGAAGTTCGTCAGCGACACGCCCGACCTTCCGGCGCTTGCCTCGGCGCTGGACGTCGATGTGGTGCTGCTTGGATCGATACTGAGCAGCGCCGGACAGGTTCGAGTCAACGCGCAACTCGTGCATGCGCGCACCGGAACGTTGATGCGTGCCCTCACGTCGCAATCGACGACCGATGAGATCTTTCAGCTGCAGGACTCGCTCGCCAGGCAGATCGTCGACTCGCTGTCGCTGTCGCTCGCTGCGGGTGACCAGCAGAGCATCAACCGTGATGCGCCGGCCAGTTCAGAAGCGTACGAGCTCTATCTGCGTGCCAATCAGCTGCAGCTCGACGTCTCGACATGGACAGCTGCGCTCGAGTTGTATCGTCGTTCCGTCGAGCTCGATCCGCAATTCGCGCCGGCATGGGCCCGGCTGGGCCGCTGCTACCGTCTCATCGGCAAGTTCGGTGACCCTGCGGATGCGGCGGGCAATATTGCGCGAGGAAAGGATGCGATTCAGCGCGCCCTCGCGATCAACCCCGAGCTCTCGCTGGCGCATCAACTCTACGCCTACATCGAGGTCGAAGCCGGCAACGCCCGGGAAGCCATGGTGCGGCTGCTCGATCGCGTACGTCGGGCTCCGTCAGAGCCCGAGTTGTTCGCGGGGCTCGTCCACGCCTGCCGCTACTGTGGCCTGCTCGATGCATCGATCGCGGCCTACGAACGCGCCCAACGTCTCGATCCCGCACTGATCACCAGCGTGGCGCAGACCTTTCTCCTGTTGAACGATTGGGAGCGGGCTCTCGCCGTCGATCGCAGCACGCCGTCGATCGCCAAACCGACCGCGCTCTTCCAGCTCGGACGGACGGATGACGCGGTCGCGACCATTCGTCCCTTCCTGGAGAAGCCAGGTCTCCATCCGCAACTCAGGACCGCCTTTGAAACCATGACCGCGGCCTTCGAGTCGAGGTGGGACGAAGTGCTGCGCTTTACCCGAGTACTCAGCGAGTCTCCATTTACCGATCCGGAAGGGTTCTTCCACTGGGCCGGTGCCCTGGCCATGGCTGGCGATCGTGACGGAGCGCTCGAACTGCTCGAGCGGAGCATCGAGGTTGGCTTCTATCCGGCCTCGGCGCTGGCGAGTTACCCGAACCTCGACCCGCTTCGCGCGACACCTGATTTTCGGCACATCGTCAGACGTGCGGAGGAGCGTCACCGCGAGGCGCTCGAGGCGTTCCGCGCGGCAGATGGCCCGCAATTGCTCGGCCTTCCGAATTTCTGACCGCGACGCTCTCATATAATCCGCCAGTGCCCGTTGGTACGCCCTTTCATCCCCGCACGTTCCCGCTGTGCGAATCGCTCAACTACCGCCACTGGTCCGGGTATTACACCGTCAGCGCGTACGAAACACATCACGAGCACGAATACAACGCCATCAGGAACGCGGCCGCGCTGATCGACGTCTCCCCGCTCTTCAAGTACGTGGTGTCGGGCCCGGGCGCCGCAACGCTGGTCAACCGCATCATCACCCGCAACGTCGAGCGGATGTCCGTTGGGCAGGTCTTCTATACGCCCTGGTGCGACGAGCACGGTCATGTCATCGACGACGGCACGGTGTCGAGGCTCGACGAGCAGCGCTTTCGCTGGACGGCAGCTGAACCCAACCTCCGCTGGTTCAGGCAGAACGCTCACGGCCTGGATGTCACCATTGACGACGTCAGCGAGAGCCTCGCGGCGCTCGCGCTGCAAGGCCCGCTCTCCGCTCAGGTGCTGCGGGCGTGCTCGGACGTCGACATCGATCGACTGAAGTACTTTCGCGTGACGAGCGGCCGCATCGCCGGCGTGCCGGTCGATGTGTCGCGGACGGGATACACCGGCGACCTCGGTTACGAGATCTGGATTCCTGCCGAACAGGCGCTCGACGTGTGGGACGCGCTCGTCGGGGCGGGACGCGCCTTCGACGTGCTGCCTGCCGGCATGCTCGCGCTCGACGTCGCGCGTGTCGAGGCCGGACTGCTCCTCATCGACGTGGATTTCGTGGGAAGCAAGAAAGCGCTGATCCCCGATCAGAAGTACACACCGTACGAGCTCGGCCTCGGCCGGCTCGTCGATCTCGAAAAGAGCGCGTTCATCGGCCGCTCGGCGCTGCGTGAAGTGTCCCGATCTCCGCGTCGTCAGATTGTCGGGCTCGAGGTCAATTGGTCGGACGTCGAAGCGATTTACGAACGGGTGGGCCTGCCGCCAGTTGCGCCGTCAGCAGCATCGCGGGAACCGGTGCCCGTTCTGGACGGTGATCGCCAGGTTGGACGCGCGACGACGACCACCTGGTCGCCGACGTTGAAGCGATTGATTGCGCTCGCGTGCGTCGACTCACCAGGGCATGCCGGGGGCACGAGGCTCAAATTCGAGATCTCCGTCGAAGGCGCTCGCCACTTCGTCGGAGCGACTGTCGTTCGAACCCCATTCTTCAATCCTTCCCGCAAATCCGCCACACCGCCGCAGTGACCTCACCCCGGGAGCGTCTGTTCGTCGTCTCGTGCGCGGGGATGTTTGTCTTCGGGATGATCCTCGGATTGCCAGGAACCGTCCTCGGTCAACCAGAGACCGTGGAGCAGTTCGGGTTGACACTGGCTGACCGGGGTCTGCTCATCTCGACGTTGTTCGCGGGGCTCCTGGTCGGTAGCTTCACCTCTGGTCCGCTGGTCGATGCGACGGGTCAGCGCGTCGCGCTCATCCTGTCCTCGGCGCTCGTCGCGGCGAGTCTTCCGCTGTTTGCGATGGCGCGCAACGGAGTGGTGGCAGCGGCAACGCTTTTCACCGTGGGCCTGGCGTCAGCTGCCATCAACACGGCATCCAATGCGCTTTCGTCTGAACTCTTTCCAGAGGAGCGCGGCCGGCGGATGAATGTGATCGCCATCATGGTCGGCCTCGGTGGGTTGGCGATGCCCACGGCGACAGTGTTGGCGTCCGAGTCCGTATCGTGGCGAGCTGTCGTGATCGGTGGGGGCGTGCTGTCCGCCGTGGTGGCATGGCTCACCGCTCAACTGCCACCCATGGTTTCAACGATGACCCGGCGGGACGGGGTGATTGCGGCGCTCCGTCAGTTTGCGAAGCAACCCGGATTCGGATGGTTTCTCCTGCTCGTCACGCTTGGCGGTGGCAACGAGGCGTCGATGGCCGGATGGACGACCAGCTTCGTGCTCGCGTCGGGGATGAGCGCATCGGCGGCGACGCTGGTGCTCTCCTCACATTGGCTGGGTCTCATTCTGTCGCGGACCCTGTTCTCGAGTCGTGTCGACCAGTCCAAGGAAGTGGCCATCGAGCGAAGCGCCGTTCTGAGCGCGCTGGCGCTGCTCGTCCTCGTGGTCTCTGCGTCGCCTGCACTCGTCATGGTGGGGCCATTCCTGGTCGGCCTGTGCATGGCGCTCGTGATGCCCACATCGCTGGCGCTGGCCGGCGAGCGTATTCAGGGGAACCCGGGCTCGCTGTTCGGAGGCCTGCTGACCGTGGCGCAGGTGGGCGGCATGGTCGTTCCCGCTTCGATAGGCTTCATAGCCGAGGAAAGCAGCGTCCGGCTCGGCCTTGCGCTTCTCATCGGCACCTACGGCGCCATCGCCCTGATCGTGCGGCGTCTTTCGACGGAGCGCTGAGTGCTGGCCGCACCCGGCGAAGCCGGGTAGAATCCGGGACCACACGAGGGAGGATCATGATTCCAGAACGTTATGCACCGATGACGTACGCGCTATTCCGAATCGTGTTTGGCTTCCTGTTTTTCTGCTTCGGTCTGCAAAAGATGTTCGGTTGGCTGGGTGGGCAGGCTGCGCCGTTGATGAGTCTCCAGGGTGCGGCAGGAGTGGTCGAGACGGTCTGCGGCTTCCTGATCATGGTTGGTCTTCTCACACGGCTCGCGGCGTTCCTGGCGAGCGGCGAGATGGCGGTCGCGTTCTGGTATATCCACGTCATCGTCATCGGCCTCGGGGCGCAAGGACCCGGACTGCCGATGGGGTTGCTTCCGCACATGAACATGGGCGTCGACGCGGCGTTGTTCTGCTTCGCATTCCTCTACATCGCAACTCGCGGTGCGGGAATCTGGAGCGTCGACGGCGCCATGGGGAGGAAGTAGCTGTCTTCCCGATTGACTCCTGAAGGTCGTACTGCGCTACTCGCCGAGCTGAGG
>JAICEG010000220.1 GCA_025924295.1 Vicinamibacteria bacterium | reverse complement strand
TGGAGGCAAGGGATTTGCCTTTGACGACTTGCGCCCATGCTGTCCCAGCTCGACGTTTTCACGATAGATGAGATCGCTCGCGCGGCGGGGGTGCCGCGAGCTGCTGTTCAGCGCCTGGTGGATGCGGGTGAACTGCGGCCCGTGGGAAGGTCGGCTTTCTTCGACACGCTGTCGGCCGTTCATGCCGGACGTCGGGCGCGCCAGGAGTCTGCTGCCCTCGCGGAGACGCTGACCCATGCCTCCCCATCTGGAGCCAGACCCCAACAAGGACAGCGTTTTTCAACCCTGGCCTCCTCGATCCTGCATATGGCAGTCCTGGCCGCTCTGATCTGGGGGACGTCGGGGGTCGTCGAAATGGCGGCGACGACGCCTCGTGACCGTCTGGTGTTTGTCGCGGGACCGGGACCTGGCGGCGGTGGTGGTGGCGGGGGCCGGGCGCCGCGTGCGCCGGTCACCCGCATTCAAAGACCACAACCGACCGCAGCCGAATCGTTCACGCAAGAACCGGAGCCGCTGCCGTCGCGTGCCCTGATCTCACCCGTTGCGCTGGAAGCAGGGGATGAAAAGCCGACGGCACCAGAGGCTGACGGCATGGGCCCGGGCACAGGTGCGGGCGTCGATGATGGCAGCGGGGGCGGAGTGGGCGGCGGGCCCTTCCGACCGGGCAGCGGCGTGGAGCCGCCGCGCCTTCTCCGCGAGGTCAAGGCTCAGTACAGCGAGGATGCCCGCACGCGAGGCATCACCGGCGGCGTCGTGCTGGAAATCGTCATCAGATCCGACGGCAGCGTCGGTGACGTGAAGGTGCTTCGCGGATTAGGCTACGGCCTGGACGAGCGCGCAATCAGCGCCGTCCGTAGCTGGAAGTTTGCTCCGGCACGGCGTCTTGGTTCACCGGTTGATGTCATTGTCGAAGTGGAGGTGGAGTTCTCGCTTCGGTGAGCTCCGAACGCATGATGTGGCTCATTCTGCTCATCAGCATCCTTTCCCTGGCGGTGATTGTCCTGGCGGTTCTGGTGGCGCACTTCACCCGGCTCGAACGGCAGCGGTCCGAGGCGCGTGTCGCCGCGCTTGCGTCGGCAATGGACAATCAGCTCTGGACCGACCGTATCGAGGATGCGGAACCTCCGGGGCAGACGACTACGTCTTCACCCATGTCGCTGGTCGCGCCGGAAGTGGAACGACCGTCGCGCGCCCCGGCGTTTGCGATCGCGGCTGTGGTCGTTCTGGCGGCGGGGACGGTGCTTTTCGTGGGCATGAGCAGCGGGCGGCGAGCTCCACAGCAGGTTGCAGCGACACCGGCGTCTGCGATTGAGCTCGTATCAATGCGTCACGTACTGGACGGTGAAACGCTGATCGTCTCCGGGCTCGTACGAAACCAGACGGCAGCCGTCACACCAACACTTTCGGCAGTCGTCTCGGTCCTGAGTCGTGACGGTCGTGTCATGGCGCGCGGTGAATCGCAACTCGATTCGATTGTTCTCGAGCCCGGCAAGGAGACGACGTTCAGAGTCTCGGTGTCGGACGTGGGCGACCCGGGTCGATATCGTGTCGCCTTCCGGAACGGTAACCAGATCGTGCCTCACGTCGACCGCCGCAGCGATCTCGCGCGGACGGCGCTGGCAAACGACGCACACGGGAATTGACCATGCGCACTCCTCCTCCTCTCGTCCTTCTCATCGTCGTCGTGGCAGCTGCGGTGACGGGCGCGCAGACCCAGGAAGGGTTTCGCTTCAAGAGCGGTGTCGATTTCGTCAACGTCACGGCAACCGTCACCGACGGCGACGGTCGTTTCGTTTCGGGATTGCGGCAGGAAGACTTCACTGTGTACGAGGACGGTCAGGTGCAGGCGGTATCGCATTTCAGCAGCGACCGCGTACCTGTGAGCCTCGGCATCGCACTGGATGCAAGCGGCAGCATGTCCCCTGAGAAGCTTGCAGCCGCGCGCGCGGCCATCGAGCGGCTGATCTTCGAGCTGCTCGATGAGAACGACGAGCTCTTCTTCGTGGAGTTCGCGACCCGTGCCGAAGTCACGCAGGGCTGGACGACCGATCGGGAGTTGATCAGTCAAGCACTGGGGCGGGTCACTGCGGTCGGTGGAACCGCGCTCTACGATGCCGTCGCCGAGGCGCTCCCGACTGCCCAGGAGGGGCGGAACCGGAAGAAGGCGCTGCTCGTGATCTCCGACGGTAACGACACCAACAGCTCGATCGGCGTGAGCGCGCTCAGGCAGCGGATTCGCGAGAGCGAAGTGCTCGTGTACGCACTGGGGGTAGACAGCACCGCATCGCGAGAGTCGCCACGCATCGTGCAGCCGCCGCAGTTTCCCCCCAGCATTCCATTTCCGTTTCCGGGCGGCGGACGTCGGCAGCCGCGCTATCCGCCAATCGGCGGCGGTGGTGGCACAACCAGCTGGCCCCGCAGTCCAGGCGAGCGCGTCAACGCCGACGCGCTCAGGCAGATTACCGACGACACCGGGGGACGAACCGAGATCGTGCGGGGCTTCGAGGGACTCGACGACGCAACGGCGCGCATCGCGGACGAGTTGAGCAAGCAGTATTTCCTCGGGTACACGAGCTCGGTCAACAAGGACGGCCGCTGGCATTCGATTCGAGTGACCGTCCGCGACCGCAACCTGACTGTTCGCGCGCGAAGAGGCTACGTCGCCTCGTAACGTCGGTTCGGGGACGGTCCCCGCACAACCGGCCGTAATATGATGGTCCGTTGTGTCAACGTACCTCATCGCCCTGGGACTCAGTCTCGTGGGCGGTCTCGGCGGCCTCCTGGTTGCGTCCGGTGTTCTGCTCGTCAATGACTCCGCCCGTGCCCGTCTCGTTCCCTGGCTCGTGAGCTACGCCGTCGGAGCGCTTCTGGGCGTCTCGACGCTGGCGATTCTGCCCTCCGCACTCGAACAGTTACCCGCAACGCGAGTTCTCGGCACGCTGCTCATCGGCATCCTGCTCTTCTTCTTCCTCGAGAAGCTCGTTCTATGGCGGCACTGCCACACCCACGACTGTGAAGTCCACGATGGTTCGGTGTTGCCGGTTCTGGTGGGCGACGCTTTCCACAACTTCGTCGATGGCGCCGTCATCGCCGCGGCAGTACTCACCTCTGTGCCTCTCGGCATCAGCACGGCGCTGGCGGTCGCCGCCCATGAGATACCGCAGGAAGTCGGCGACGTCGCGATCCTGCTCCACGCGGGGTACTCGCGCCGGCGCGCGCTGCTCCTGAACGTCCTGTCAGCAGGAGCGAGCGGGCTTGGCGCCATTGCCGCATGCGTCTCCTTCGACCTGGTGCCGCGGCTCCTTCCGTACTTCCTCGCGCTGGCGGCCGCCAGCTTCCTCTACGTCGCCATGGCAGACCTGATTCCCGGCCTGCACCGAGGACGCACCGACGCGAGCTCCATGCGACAGATTCTCCTGATCGGCGCAGGCATCGCCTCGATGATGGTCCTGTAGCCGAGTGTCCCCGCGAGTAGACGCGCTGCTGAGCTCACCGCGAGATTTCCTTCGAGAATTCCAGCACTGGCAGATGCGGCCGGGATGGCAAAGCCTTTGCCTTGGAACGGTGTGGTAGTGCGAAGGGAGTTTCCGATGTTAGCCAAGTTGATGACGGCGGTGGTCGTTGCGCTTCTGATCAGCGCGCCTGCCGGAGCTGCCGAAAGCGAAAACCTGCAGTTGTTCCGTGACGTTCAGCGCCAGGTGCTGCGTTATCCGCATTTCACCATTTTCGACAGCGTGCACGCCAACGTCGACAACGGTCACGTGACGCTCGTCGGAAAGGTCACGATGCCGTACAAGAAGTCGGACCTCGAGAAGCGCGTGGCGAAGCTGGCCGCGGTCACGAGCATCGACAACAAGATCGAAGTGCTGCCCGTGTCCCAGTTCGACAACCAACTTCGTTTCTCGATTGCGAGGGCGATCTACAGTAATCACAACTTCCGGCCGTTTGCCTCGATGGTGAACCCGCCGATTCACATCATCGTGGAGCACGGTCGCGTGACGCTCGAGGGTGTGGTGAACAGCCAGGTCGACCGGATGCTGGCTCGCTCGATCGCTAGCTCGTTCCTCGCATTCGAGGTGAAGAACGAACTGCAGACGGAAGCCGAGGTCAAGGCCGCGCTCGAGAAGCTGTGAGCTACGCGTGCCGATTCACGGGCGCGGCTTCATCGCGCCCGTGTCTTGCGACCCGCCAGATCACCAGACCAAACGTCGCAGCCGCGAGGATGATGGTCGTTCCGAACAACAGCAAGGTTGAATAGAGAATCGAATCGGGTTCCATGTTGACCGCGATGTCGACTGGCTCGCCTTTCAATCGCTCTGCAAGCGGCTGCTCCCACTCGAGAATGTTTCCCCGCCCCACTTCTCGCGACGGCGCGCTGTGAAAGACGATCACGCTGGGAATGTGCATGCGAAACGCAACGAGCTCGTTTCCGTCCCAGTCAACGTTCTCGACAGACTTCCCGGCGGCAGCACGCACAACCTGCTTGTACTCGAGCAGCTCTCCGCGGCGATCGAACTGATAGCTGGACCACGAGAACGGCGCCAGGCGGGACAGCTGCCTGATATCGGCCACTTCGAGGCGAACGTGGACGAAGCGGCGGCCGTCACGACGTGAGACGCGAACCGAGCTGACCTCGACGCCCGGTCCCTCGAACAGCTGCCGCACCTTTGCGCGGTCGACTTCCACAGCGGGATCGGGGTCGAGATCGAGACCGCGCAACGCGACGAGAGCAGCCACCGACGAGCTCAGGTCCATTCGTGCCGAACCGTCGACGTCCAGACGCAGCTGTTCCTCGTATTCGTACTCCTTGCCAAGAAGACCGCCACTCCCGCCACAGGCGGCGACGAGGACTGAATACACTGCGAAGAGCGGCAGCAGACAAACACGCAGCGACGAACGCATCGAAAGAATATTATCGTTGGTCGAATGGCTTCTCCGACGTTGTTTCTGATCGACGGCAGCTCGCAGATGTATCGCGCCTATCACGCCTTCCGGGGCCGCGGGCTGTCGAACCAGGAGGGGCGATCGACGCACGCGGTCTACGTCTTCGTCACGATGCTGCGAAAGCTCATCGCGGACCACAAGCCGACCTATCTTGCTGCCTCGTTCGACCTCGCCGGCCGGACATTCCGGGACGAGATCGCCGCTGACTACAAGGCCAACCGCGTGCAGATGCCGGATGACCTGGTCGAACAGATCAATTGGGTCCATGAAGCTTGCGAGGCGATGGGCGTTCCGATTCTGACCGTGCCCGGTTATGAAGCCGACGACGTGATCGGCACGATCGCCGCGCGCGCTGCCGCCGCCGGACATACCGTCGCCATCGTCTCGATCGACAAGGACTTCTTCCAACTCGTCCGCGACGGAGCCATCAGCGTCTACGACCCGCGAGAGGATGGCGCCTGGTTCGATGAACAGGGTGTTCTCGAAAAGTTCGGCGTGAAACCGTCGCAGGTCGTCGACGTGCTCGCGCTCGTCGGCGACACGAGCGACAACGTTGCTGGTGTTCCCGGGATTGGAAAGAAGGGCGCGACCGATCTGGTCACTCAGTACGGCAGTCTGGACAACTTGCTGGCGCACACGGGGGAACTGAAGGCAAAGCAGCGCGAGGCACTCGAAACCAATCGCGAGCAGGCCTTGCAGAGTCAGCAACTGGTCACGATTCACACGGACGCGCCGCTCGAGTTCGACCTGGAATCGCTGCGCTATCGCGGTGGGTCCCGCGCCCGCTGCTTCGAGCTCTTCACTCGACTGGCATTCAGAACGCTGGTCAACGAATACGCGCCGACCGCGGACTCGGTTGAGACCGACTACGCACTCATCACGTCTGAATCCGACCTGGACGCGTTCGCAACAGAGCTTCGCGCGGCGGGACGCTTCGCCATCTACGTGATCACAGATCAACCCGTTGCGATGCGTTCGGAGATCGTCGGTATCGCCGTGTCGACGCGCGACCGTTACGGGCGCTACATTCCGATCGGTCATCGCGGCGACGGAGAGAGAGACGACCTGCTGGCGAGCGCATCCGCGCCGACACAGCTCGACTCGGATCTCGTGCTGCGGACGTTGAAACCGCTGCTCGAAGACGACGCGATCGCCAAGCGAGGCCACGACCTCAAGGTCGTCGCCCTCGTGCTGGCACGTGCGGGCATCGCGCTTCGAGGACTGGACTTCGACTCGATTCTCGCCAGCTACCTGCTCGATGCGAACCGCTCGAATCACGTGCTCGAGGAAGTGGCGCTCGAGCACCTCGGTTATCGCGCGCACAGCGAGGAAGACGTGCGCGGCAAGGGCGCCAAAGCAGTGCCCTTCCAAGCCTTGTCGCCGGAGGCCATTCGGAGCTTTGCCTCCGAGCGGGCGGACCTCGCCTGGCAACTCTCAGGCAAGCTGGCGCCGCTCATCGTCAGCGACCAGCTGGAACGGGTCTACCGGGAGCTGGAGATGCCGCTCATCCCTGTACTCGTGGACATCGAACGCGCCGGGGTGCTCGTCGATCGACCGCTGCTGGCCGAACAATCGCGCCATCTCGAACAGGAGCTCGCCTCCTACACCGCGCGCATCTACCAGCTGGCCCAGGAGGAATTCAACATCAACTCGCCCGTGCAACTCGGGCGGATCCTCTTCGAGAAGATGGCGATGCCGGTCGCCAAGAAGACCGGCAAGACTCGATCCGCATCAACCGCCGCCGAAGTGCTCGAGGAGCTGGCGGCCGTCCACGAGCTGCCGCGCCTCGTCCTCGATTGGCGGGCGCTGCAAAAGCTGAAAAGCACCTACATCGACGCATTACCGCTCATGGTCCACCCGGGGACCGGACGCGTGCACACCAGCTTCAACCAGGCGATTGCCGCGACGGGACGTCTCAGCAGCTCGGAACCGAATCTACAGAACATCCCGATCCGCAGCGAGCTCGGTCGCGAGATTCGACGCGCGTTCATAGCCGCGCCGGGTTCGGTGCTGATCTCCGCGGACTACTCGCAGATCGAGCTGCGCGTGCTTGCGCATCTGGCGGGTGAGGAAGCGCTGATGGAGGCGTTCCGCACCGGCGAGGACATCCACGATCGAACCGCCGCCCGGCTCTTCGGAGCCAACCATGGCCTCAGCCGGCACGAGATGCGCAGCCGGTCGAAGATGGTGAACTACGCGGTGCTCTACGGGAAGACCCCATTTACGCTCGCGAAGGACATCAACGTCACGCAGGAAGCCGCACAGGAGTTCATCAACGCCTATTTCACGGGGTTCCCCAGCGTTCGAGCATTCATCGATCGAACCCTGGAGGAAGCGCGGCAAACCGGCGTGGTTCGCACGATGTTCGGCCGCCGCCGGCTCATGCCGAACCTGACCAGCCGCAACTTTCAGATGCGCAGCCAGGCCGAGCGCGAGGCGGTCAACATGCCGATCCAGGGAACCGCGGCGGACATCCTCAAGAAGGCCATGATCGACCTGCACGCCGCACTGCCAAAGAGCGGGCTGCGCGCACAGATGATCCTGACCGTGCATGACGAACTGCTGTTCGAATGCGTGCGCGAGGAGGCCGATGCTGTTGCGACGTTCGTCCGGGAGCGAATGGAAGGCGCCGCGTCACTCAGTGTGCCGCTCACAGTTGACGTCGGGATTGGCGACAACTGGCGCGACGCGAAACACTGAGCTCACTTCCACTGCTGCTTCAACAGCTCCCATTCGGTCTTGAGGGCCGCAACCGCTTCCTGCGGGTCGCGTGCCACCAGTGTGCGCGATCGCTCGGGGATGAGCGCCTGGGTGACCAGTCGATCGAGATCGTCGCGCAGGCTCACGGTCGTTTCCGGCGAGAGCGTGGAGCGGACCCACGCGGCGATCGCCGAGTTCCATGCACCATCGATGTCGCCAGCGCCACGCGCCGAGACTGCGAGCCAGTAATTGGCCACCGGACTGCCGGGATCGCGTTGGATCTCCTCGTTCATGCGCGCGGCTATGCGCTCGAACACCCTGGTCCGACGATCGGCGGGCCGACTTTGCGCTTCGCGATCGAGCGACGTCGCCCACCAGTCGAGCAGCAGCAGCCGATCGCGCGGGGCAAGCAGTGCGGCCCGGCTGAGCGCCGTCTCGAACAGTTCGGCGGCGGCGCCGTAGATTTCGCCCAGATACAACGACTGCCCGAGACCGACGATCAGGTCGACCTGATCGCGCGGCGTGAGTGCTGCCGCTCGTACCGCACCGAGCGCCGCTCGCGCGGCCGAGAGGTCTTCTGCATCCGCTCGCTGCCGGTACCGCTCGAGGTGTGCGCGCGCGACGACGAGCGCGGCGGCATCGGCCCAGGCCGCATCCTTGCGCGCCACCGAAGCCGCATCGATTGCGCCCTCGAAGTCGCCGGCATTGTAGAGCGTGCGAGCCTTCGCCAGTGCCGGCGGCTCGTTGGCCCACGCCTCACCCACGCTCGTCAGAATCAACACCGCAACGATAAGGCCACAGGTACGCATAGCCGGATCGTAGCGCATTCCCCTACAATCTGAAGGCGATGAGTGACCCGGTCATCGTCGAGCGAGCTGCGCACTCGCTCTCGCGATCGCAAATCGATCCCGATGCGCTCAAGGTGCTCTACCGCCTCCATCAGAACAGTCACGTCGCCTATCT
>JAICEG010000219.1 GCA_025924295.1 Vicinamibacteria bacterium | reverse complement strand
GATTCCCGGGGGTGAGGCTCACGAAGCTGGACCATTATGGCCGATGAGGCCGGTCCAAGAGGACCAGCCCTACTCTTCTGACATGTAGGGGTATCGCCAATCTCGCGGCGGCGAGAACGTCTCTTTGATCGCCCGCGCGCTCACCCAGCGCAGGAGATTCATCTTCGAGCCGGCCTTGTCGTTGGTACCCGATGCGCGCGCGCCGCCGAATGGCTGCTGACCGACGACAGCGCCGGTCGGCTTGTCGTTGATGTAGAAGTTCCCGGCGGCGTTACGGAGCGCATTCGAGGCTTCCCGTACCGCCGCGCGGTCGCGGGCAAAGATGGCGCCAGTCAGGGCGTACGGCGACGTGCGATCGACGATGTCCAGCGTCTCGGTCCACTTCGAGTCGGGGTAGGCGTAGGCAGTGACCACGGGTCCGAAGATCTCTTCGCACAGCAGCCGGTAGCCGGGCTCGGTCGTCTCGACGAGCGTCGGCTCGACAAAGTACCCGACGTCATCTTTCGCGCCACCACCCTGGACGATCGATGCGTTCTTCTTGGCGTCCTCGAGGTAACCGCTGATCTTCGCGAACGACTTCTGGTCGATTACCGCGCCCATGAACGTGCGGAAATCGGCAACATCGCCCATGCGGATCTCGCGCATCATCGCGACCGCGCGCTCCCTGACCTCCGGCCACAACGACTGCGGCACGTACACGCGGCTCGCCGCCGAACACTTCTGCCCCTGGTACTCGAATCCGCCTCTGACGATCGCAACTGCCAGTTCCTGCACATCGGCAGATGCGTGCGCGACGATGAAATCCTTGCCGCCGGTCTCGCCGACGAGCCGCGGATATGAGCGGTAGCGGCCGATGTTTTCGCCGACGCGCTTCCACATCGACTGGAACACGGCCGTGCTGCCCGTGAAGTGAATCCCGGCAAGGTCGGGCGAATCGAGCAACACGTCCGATATCTGGGCCGGATTTCCCGCGACCAGGTTGATCACGCCGCGCGGCATGCCGGCGGCCTCGAGCAGCTTCAGGATGTAGTGCGCGCTGACCATTGCGCTCGACGCCGGTTTCCAGACGACGGTGTTGCCCATCAGCGCCGGCGCCGTGGGGAGGTTGCCGGCAATCGACGTGAAGTTGAACGGCGTGACTGCGTAGACGAACCCTTCGAGCGGCCGGTACTCGACGCTGTTCCACATGACGTGGCTGCTCAGTGGCTGCTCTGTGCTCAGCTCTTCCGCGTAATGAGGGTTGAATCGCCAGAAGTCGATCAACTCAGATGCCGAGTCGATCTCCGCCTGGATCGCGGTCTTCGACTGACCGAGCATGGTCGCCGCATTCAGCGTGGCCCGCCACGTCGTCGTGAGCAGTTCAGCGGCTTTCAGAAAGACGGCGGCCCGATCCACCAGCGACCAGTTCGCCCATTCCCGCCTCGCTTTGAGTGCCGCCTCGATCGCCTGGCTGACGTGTGACTGGTCGGCGACGTGCCAGTCGCCCAGGACGTGGCGATGCCTGTGCGGCATCACCGACCGCTCGGTGCGACCGGTCCGGATCTCGCATCCGCCAATCACGAGCGGAATGTCGATACGCTCGGAGGCCATCTGCGCGAGGCGCGCCTTGAGCTCCGCGCGCTCGGGAGAACCGGGCAGATAACTCTTGTTCGCGTCGTTGAGAGGTGGGGGGATTCGAGCGGAATACATGGCTCGATCTTATGACGATCTTAGAATGCAGAAGTAGAACGATGGATCTCATGAACGCGGTCGCCATGGGCTGCATGCGGCTGTCGACCGAGCGAGAAACTCCCGAGGGTCCGCGTGACGAGACTCGAGCGGTCGAGGTTCTGCACGCCGCATTCGACGGTGGCGTCTCGCTCCTCGACACGGCCGACGCCTATTGCCTGGACGACTCGGAGGTTGGCCACAACGAGAGACTCATCGCCAGTGCGCTGCACACGTGGAACGGCGATCGTCGCCGCATCCTCGTCGCGACCAAAGGCGGGCTGACGAGACCCGGGGGCGAGTGGCTGCCCGACGGACGAGGCCGTCATCTGCGGGCGGCGTGCGAGGCCAGCCTGAAGGCGCTCGGCGTCGAACGCATCCATCTGTATCAGCTGCATACCGTGGATCCACGCACGCCGCTCGCGACGAGCGTGCGGGCGCTGGCGGCGCTCAAAGACGAAGGCCTCATCGAACGTGTCGGGCTGTGCAACGTCAACGTTGGCCAGATCGAGGAAGCGCGGCGCATCACCGACATTGCGTCGGTGCAGGTCGAGCTGAGCCCCTGGCAAGACACCAACCTGCTGAACGGGGTCGCGCAGTACTGCATCGCGCACCGGATCCAGTTGCTCGCGTACCGCCCGCTTGGGGGGTCGCGCAAGCGTCGCCGGATGCTCTTCAATCGCGCGCTGCTCGAGGTGAGTGCGCGGCATAGTGCGTCGGCCGCCGGGATCGCGCTCGCATGGCTGGCCGATCTCTCGGATGCGATCGTGCCGCTCCCGGGACCGACCCGGCTGGAAACGGTGCGATCGCTCATTCAAGCGCACAACATCCAGCTGACCGACGAGGACCGCTCACGCCTCGATTCCGAGTTTCCCGCAGGTCGGACAGTGCGAAATGGCGCTCGCGCCGTGGTCGCCGGCGGATCTGTTGCTCCGCCGATGCGTGTCCGTCAGGGCGAGGTCGTTCTCGTCATGGGTCTTCCGGCCGCAGGCAAGAGCACGATCGCGCGTGGGCTGGTCGAACAAGGCTACACACGCCTGAATCGGGACGAGGCCGGCGGCACGCTGCGCGATCTGCTGCCACGGCTGGAGCGAGTCGTTGCGGAAGGCTCCTCGCGCATCGTGCTCGACAACACCTACGTCTCGCGTGCCTCTCGGGCACTCGTCGTTCAAGCAGCCAGCGGACTCGGGCTGCCGGTGCGCTGTCTCTGGCTTTCGACCAGCGTCGAGGACTCCCAGGTCAACGCCGCCTGGCGCATGGTCTCGAAGTACGGGCGCCTGCTCGAGCCCGAGGAGATGCGCAAGACCGTCAAGCGCGACATCAACGCATTCGCTCCCGGCGTCCAGTTCAGGCACCAGCGCGAGCTCGAGCCGCCCGACCCGTCCGAGGGCTTCTCACAAATCGAGACGGTCGCCTTCGAGCGCACGCGCGACGTGTCGATGACGAACCGGGCGCTGATCGTGTGGTGCGACGATGTGCTGATCCGAAGCAAGTCCGGGGGACGCTCGCCCTCGTCCGCCGAGGACGCCGACGTGCTCGTCGAGCGCGCAGCGATCCTTCGTCGATACAGCAAGGACGGGTGGCGGCTGCTTGGCCTCGCCTGGCGGCCGGAAATCGCGGACCAGACGCTGACCATCGATCAGGTACAGGCTGGCTTCGCGAGAATGCAGGAGCTGCTGGGTGTCTCGATGGAGATCCTGTACTGCCCCCACGGCGCGGGACCGCCGATCTGCTGGTGCAGGAAGCCGCTGCCGGGTCTGGGCGTCGTCTTCATCCACCGGCATCGGCTCGATCCACCGCAATGCATCTATGTCGGCGCGGGATCGCAGGATCCCGGCTTCGCACGCCGGCTCGGGTTTCAGTACTGCGACGTGCGGGGGTTCTTTGGCACATAACTCCTCTCGTCTTCGGTGAATGCCAACTGCGCTACAGCGTTTGCACTTCTACGACACGCCGAGGCACTGAGGCACCGAGGAAATGTCTCGACTTTTCTCAATGCCTCTGTGCCTCGCGCGCGACATCGAAGTGAAACGCGCGCTAGCTGTTACGACCGGCCAGCAGGCTGCCCGCGAGCAGCAGGAAGAGCGTCGACAACGCCATGTCGCACGCGCTTGCGGCAGAAGCGGCACGCGCGCGCATGTCATCGGTTGCCAAGCGCTGGATCGCTGCCGCACGGAGCGGATGCGAGAGGCCGGTTGCGAAAGCCAGCGCCACGATCGAAGGAATGAGGATCGCCGGCGCCGCGACGGCGACGCCCGCGACAATCGCTCCCGCGACGGCGAGCGCCACCTGGGCGCGGAGACCTGCGCCGGGCAAACGCGTCGCCAGGGCCGAGCCTGCAGCATCCGCGAGCGTGATGAGCGCCACGAGTACCGTCACCTGACCTGGACTGCTTCCGCCGCTCGTCTGCAGCACGAACGACCCTGCAGCGGTCATCGCGTCGAGAAACGCGAGAGGAAGGATGACAAGAGCCGCGATCCTCCACGGGATCCTCGTACGTGGTGCCGGTGATACGTCGTCCTTTTCTTCCGATCCGCAGGCCGGCGGCTCCACCATCGCATAGGCGATCGCGCCGCCGATCGTGCAGAGCAGTGTTTCCGCCGCCCATCCGGCGGCGAAGCCCCACGTGGTGACGATCGCACCACCGCCGACGATCAAGCCGGCCAGCGCGATGACCTGGATGGCGCGCGACCGCGCCTCGATCCTCTGGAAGTCGCCTTCGTGACCCAGCGCGACGCATGAACGATAGAGCAGGGCCTGATCGGCGCCTGACCTGAAGGCGTCACCGACCGCGACGAGAGCACAGGCGAGGAAGAGACCCGGAATGCCGTCGGCCAGCCAGCAGCAGATCATGCCGGCGACCTGGATGAGCGAGCCGAGAATCAGGCTGCGACGGTTGCCGAATCGATCGGCAAACCAGCCAGTCGGGATCTCGAGAGCCATCAACAGGAGATCGCCGGCCGCCATCGTCGCAGCAACCAGCGCAGGCGACATCTGCTTCTCCTGCACCCACCACAGGAGATAGAGGCCGTCCATGACGCCTTCGACGGTGGCGATTTGGTATGGAAGGTAGAGTGCGAGGTTACGCCGGTAGCGGGATCAATTGGGAGGCATAGGTACTACATTGTCGATCTTTGATTGGAGGTTGTCGATTGGTTGTTGATTGGAGGTTGCTGATGGCCGATTACGGCCTGGCCGGTTCGATATCCACCGCAATGCCGCGCCACTTGCCCTGCCGGAAGCGCACGACGCTGAGCGTGGCGCGCGTCGCGTGGCCGATGAGGATGGCGGTCCAGATGTGGAACGCCTGCAGGCCATACACCGCCTGGAACAGCGAGCACAGGCCGAGTGGGATGACGACCTGGGAAATGATCGAGATATACAGCGGGCTGCGCGTGTCACCGGTGCCCTGGAGCCCACCCGTATAGGCCAATGCCGTGGTGATGAAGAGTCCAGAGATGCTCAGGAACCCAAGCAATTGCCGCCCGAGCGACAGCACCAGGGGATCCGTCATGCCGAACACGGCCAGCAGGTAGCCTGGAATGAGAAGGAACATCGCGCCAACGAAAGCCGCAACACCGAGTCCGTAGCGCGACGCGACCTTCACGCCCTGCACAGCCCGTTCAGGGTTGCCCGCGCCAAGGTTCTGACCGGCAATCGTCGCGGCCGCGCCCATGAGACCGACCGACGTCCATGTGATGAGCGAGAACAGCTCGGTGTAGCCCACCGCGTACGCCGCCTGCGCCGCAGCGCTGTGCTCGAGCGATCCAATGAAGCGCAGCAGTAGCACGCCACCGACGTTCATCGCGATGCCCTGCACACCAGTCGGCAGGCCAAAGCGGAAGAGCGAGCGGATGATCCCGAAGTCCGGTCGCATGTCCATTCCGCGCTCGAAATGAATGACGGCGTCCGGACGTGTGACCTTCCAGATGCCGTAAATGGCAACGGTGGTGCTGCTGGCGATGGTCCCGAACGCGGCGCCGATCGTGCCGAAGATCGGGATCAGGATGACGTTGAACGCGATCGTCAGCACCGTCATCGTGACGCCCAGTCGCAGCGGCGTCCGTGGATCGCCCGCGGCACGGAACGCGCCGCTCAGCATGAAGAACATCATCATGCCGAAGATGCCCATGAACATCGCGCGCAGGAACGGCAGTGCCTCTGCCTTCACCGACGCTTCGGCGTTGACGAGCACGAGCAGCGAGGGCGCCGCGAAGTAGCCGACCGCGGCAAGGATGATCGACAACCCGAAGGCCGTCAGGAACGCCTGGTAGACAACTCGGTTGACCTTGGCAGGGTCGTTGGCGCCGGCAAAGCGGGCCACCAACACAGCCATGCCGGTAAACAGCGAGCTGATGAAGACGATGACGACGAGGATGATCTGCCAACTGACGCCGATGGCCGCGTTCGCGGTGAACCCCACGAAGTGCCCGACCATTGCGTGATCGATGATGCCCTGCAGCCCGGCGATGACGTTCTGCAGCATTGTCGGCCATGCGAGCTTCCACACAGCCTGGCTGATGGGCCCCTCGACAATGGATCTGTCGAATTTTCGGGACGTTCCTCCGGGTTCGGCCACAGATTCTCGTTAAGGGTCCGACTTCTCGGGGCGACCAGGCCCTGAGCGGCAGGCGGCAGCCGGACAGAAGACAAAGTGTACTACTAGCGCAGGCGGTCAAGCCCGCCAGGGGTCGAACGCAGTAATATTGACGGCCTCAGGAGGCCCGACATGAAACCTGCGTGGCGGCAAGCAACATTGGTCGCGTTGGCGTTGGTGGCCCTGTGGTGCACGACCGGCACCGTTGCAGCACAGAAATGGACGCAGGGCCGAACCCCTGATGGGCAGCCTGATATCCAGGGCATCTGGATCAACTTCGACAGCACGCCCTTCGAGACACCCGTGGTGCAACCCCAGGCGGCCGGGTCGACCGCCGCCACCGGCGTCGGCCCCGCATCCGAGTTCGCCGACCATACGCACAAAGTCAGTCAACGACGGAAGGCGATGGTGGTCGACCCGCCCGATGGGCGCGTGCCGGTGCTGAAGTGGGCGGAGGACAAGCGCGACTACGACCTCGCGCACATCCCCGACGCGCCCGAGCACGAGACGCCGTGGGTCCGCTGCATCACGCGCGGTCACCCCGCCGGCATGTTCCCCGCCGGGTACAACAACGCATACGAGTTCATCCAGATCCCGGGTTTCGTCGTGATGGTGTTCGAGATGATTCACGAGACCCGCATCATCCCGATCGACGGGCGGCCGCGCCTGGGCGAGAACATCAAGCAGTGGAACGGCGAGCCGCGTGGCCGATGGGAGGGAAACACGCTGGTCGTCGAGAGCACCAACTACAACAACAAGGGATCGATTGCGACCAGCGCGGCGACGGGCCGCATGCGCGGCATCCCGCAGTCAGAGCAGCTGCACGTCGTCGAGCGCTTCACACGGACCAGTGCTGAGAACATTGAGTACACGGTGACGATCACCGATCCGAAGGTCTACTCGAAGCCGTGGACCGTCGCGTTGCCGCTCAATCGCGACGACACGTATCAGATGTTCGAATACTCCTGTCATGAAGGGAATTACGCGCTGCCGAATGCACTGAGCTTCGGCAGGAAGCGCGATCAGGAGGCGGCGGCCGCCAAGACGTCGTCGCAGCCCTAGTCGAGGGTCGACAATCTCCGATGATGAGACGGATTGCATGCGCCACTGCGCTGGTGGTGTTGAGTTGTGTCGCGCCTCGAGCCCAGGAAGAGAAGCTCGTTCCGTTCAAGGTGAACGTACCGGACGCCACACTCACTGATCTGAAGGAACGTCTCGCGCGCACGCGCTTTCCGGGCGAGATCACTGGCTCGAGCTGGGACTACGGCACGAACCTCGCCTACCTCAAGGAACTGGTCACCTACTGGCGCGACACGTTCGACTGGCGCGCCGCCGAACGCCGGCTCAATCAGTTCGATCAGTTCACGACGAACATCGACGGCATCGATGTTCACTTCATCCATCAGCGATCGAAGAACCCGAAGGCGATGGCGCTCGCCATCACTCACGGCTGGCCAGGTTCGATCTCCGAGTTCACGAAGATCATCGGCCCCCTGACGGACCCCGCTTCACACGGCGGCAATGCTGACGATGCTTTTCATGTCGTCGCGATGTCGATTCCGGGGTTTGGTTTTTCGAGCAAGCCGACTGAGCGAGGCTACGGCCCTGAACGCATCGCAGCGATACTCGCAAAGCTGATGGCGCGTCTTGGTTACACGAAGTACGGCTTGCAGGGTGGCGACTGGGGCAGCTCGATCAGCCGCTTCGCTGCGCTCAACGACGCGAGTCATGTCGCCGGTCTGCATCTCAATTTCTGCCTGGCCGGCCCTCCACCCGGAGCGAAGGATCCGAATGAAGGCGTGACACCCGCCGAGCTCGAGCGTTCACGTGCCCGATCGGCATTCTTCGACAACGAACGCGGCTACTTCCTCGAGCAGAGCACGAAGCCGCAGACGGTCGGCTACGGGCTGGACGACTCCCCCGCCGGACTGGCGGCGTGGATTGTCGAGAAGTTCCGGTCGTGGAGCGACTCTGACGGCAACGTGGAAAAGGTGTTCACGAGAGATGAACTGCTGACCAACATCGCGATCTACTGGGTCACGCAGTCGGGCACCTCGTCCGCCCGCATCTACTACGAGAACCAGCGGGCGAAGCCGCCGCAGGGCAAGGTGCAGGTGCCCACCGCGTGCGCAGTGTTCCCCAAGGAAATCAGCATCGCGCCGCGCCGCTGGGTCGAGGCCCAATACAACGTCACGCGCTGGACCGAGATGCCAAGAGGCGGTCACTTCGCGGCGCTGGAGGAACCCACTCTCCTCGTCGACGACATCCGCGCCTTCTTCAGGACGCTGAGATAACCCCGCGATGACGATGGGGG
>JAICEG010000218.1 GCA_025924295.1 Vicinamibacteria bacterium | reverse complement strand
GTCGCACGCGTTCGCGAGTACATCTTCGCCGGCGATATCTTTCAGGCGAACCTGTCGCAGCGGTTCGAGGCGCCGCTCGAGGAATCGGCGTGGTCGTTCTACACGCGGCTCCGTGCACGCAATGCGGCGCCCTTTGCCGCCTTTGTCGATTTCCCCGACGTGGTCATCGTGAGCGCGTCGCCGGAGCGTTTCCTCCGCGTAGACGGCCACGGGATGGTCGAGACGCGCCCGATCAAGGGGACGCGCCCGCGCGGGTTCGGGCCCGAGCACGACGCGGCGCTCGGGCAGGCTCTGGCGGAGAGTGCCAAGGATCGCGCGGAGAACCTGATGATCGTCGATCTGATGCGCAACGATCTGTCGCGGGTCTGCGCGCCTCACTCGGTGCGCGTGTCAGAGCTCTTCGCGCTCGAACGCTACGCGACTGTTTATCACCTGGTCTCGACGGTGGTCGGAAAGCTCGCGCCCGATGTGGACGCCATCGATCTGCTGCGGGCGGCGTTCCCGGGCGGATCGATCACAGGCGCCCCCAAGCTGAGGGCGATGGAGATCATCGCGGAACTCGAGCCGTCGAAGCGGGGCGTGTATTGCGGGTCGATTGGCTACTGGAGCGTAACCGGCGAGCTCGACACCAGCATCGCCATCAGGACGGCCGTGCTTCAGGACGGCCGTGTCTACTTCAGCGCCGGCGGGGGTATCGTCGCCGATTCCGATCCCGAGCAGGAGTACCGCGAGACCCTGGACAAGGCGCGCGCGATGATTGATGTCCTGTCCGAGCGATCGACGCGAGCCTCAGTTCGCTCACTTCAGTAGGTCAGCCGGCGGTGCGGCGACTCTCAGGTGCAGTGCGCTCTCGCCGAGTCCGTCGAGCGAAAGCGGCGACGAGGATGGCCACAGGCGCTCGAGCACGTCGGGATCCGTCCACGCCCTGTTGGGCAGTGACGTCACGGCGACGACCCGATAGCTGGCGATTGGAAGTCCGTCGATCTCGTAGCCGCCCTGCTGTCGAGAAAACGTCGTGTGGATCGAGCTTGCGTTCGTCCAGCGCTCGCGGTTGTCGGGAAAAATGACGACCAGCGCGTTCGACACTGGTCGTGCCGAGCGATCCGTGACCGTTCCCGACAGCCGGCTGACACGATCGGAGAGCGTGATGTCCAGCCGCCGCGGAGCGCCGGGCGTCAGATCGAACGAGCCATCAGTGACATCGACGCCGTCCAGCAGTGCCGATTTCACGAACCATCGTGGTGGCAACCCGCCGATGCCCAGGCTCAACCGCCCGGTGCCGCTGCGCATCAGGAAGCTGCCGTTGCTTTCGACTCTCGTGTTCCCGGCGCCGTGGAAGCCGGCCGAACTGGTCTGCTGCACTGTGTTGATCCGCAGCTCGGATGGATCGAAGGGCAGTTGGCGGCCATCCTCACGCACGACCCGCCCCTCGAGCCATACGGATGGTCCCGCTACCAGCAGCAGGTCGGTCACATCACCGGGGACGGTGACATCGTGTACGGCCGTGTTCCAGCTACGTCCATCGACAGTGTCTGAGACGGTGAGCATGTACTTGGACGCTGCCACGTCATCGAAACGGAACCTGCCGTCCGCTGTGGCAGACATCCTCCGCACTTCATCGACTCCCATGGGGAACGGGATCAGGTGAACCATCGCCGTTGTCAACGAGGCCCCGCCGGGATCGACGAGCCGGCCGCTGACGACGCTCATCTTCGCGGTCATCAGCGCGAAATCGACACCGGCAATGTCCTGGCCGCTCCCGAGGTAGAGAGACTGTGCGAACGACAGGTCGGTCGTCTCGGGAAAGTAGGTTGCGGCGTAGGAGAGCGACGTGCCTTCCCTGGGCGCCGGCTTGAGTGCTCGGTTCGCGTAGGCGCGGACGTAGTACGCACCTGGAATGACGTCGCCGAAACGAAAGACCCCGCCATCTTCTGTCTGCGCGAACGCAATCGCGACTGGTTGTGAGCCGTTGGGGAGATAGGTGTGACGCAGTAATTCGACTTCGACTCCGGGAAGACCTTCCCCTTTGTCCGAGAGCACGCGACCGCTGAGCGAGCCTGCCCGCTCGAGTCGAACATCGATCGATGAAGGCCTGAGGCCCGCCGCGACGTGCACCGGCATCTCGGGCAGGTCGGCGGAGGTCTTGCCGAAATAGCCCTGCACGTAGCCTGGCGCCACGGCCGCAACGAGGTAGTCACCCGGCTTCATTCCGCGAACGTCGAACCGGCCGTCGCTGTCGGTCGTGACCCGATAGATTGGGATCGGGCCGGCGGCGCCGTTGACGATGTCCTCGCAGTCGCCGATCGGACATCTGGTGGGGTTCTCGACCCCGGTGATGTACTGCGCGCGCACGCTCGCGCCGCTCACCGGGTTCCCGGTCGCGGCGTCCAGCACGCGTCCTCGAAGAACCACGTCGTTCTCGACGCCGGTTGGCGTCAACGTTTCCGGTGCGCGACTTTGCGCGTACGGATCCACGAACATCAGGGCGACGATCATCACGACAGCGGCGCCCGCGACCCACACCGGCGAGGTCCGTTGGGTCGTCGATGCGATCCCGAGCAATCGCTGCACCCTCAGGAGCAGCGGCCCGCCCGTGGCGCCCACGGCGATGCCGGGCTCAGTCACCAGCCGTCGCGCAACCACGGTGAGGGCTTGCGCGTAGCCGACGGCGTCGCCGCACGCCGTTACGACGATGTCGTCGCAACAGAGCTCGCGCTCGATTCGAATGCGTCGCGACGTCCACCAGACGACGGGGTGATAGAAGAAGAGCGTTTCGGCGAACATCTGCAGCAGGTTCACGAGGTAATCGTGCCGGCGAACGTGTGCGAGCTCGTGGGCGAGCAGCGCCTCGAGCTGCTGCGGCGTGACGCCGAGCGCCGTCGCCGGTGGCAGCAGAATGACCGGGCGCAGGAATCCGAACGTCGCGGGGCTGGTCAGCACCGTTGACACCCGTACCGAGACCGATCTGGCGACGCCGATTCGCGCCGCAAGCCGTGACACCGTTGCCGCCAGCGGTCCGTTCTCTGGGACGCTTCGCCGTTTGAGCGAGACCGTGTGCAGGCTCGCAGTCACCAGTCGAAGCGAGCACACGATGACGCCGGTCAGCCAGACGGGCAGCAGCCAGGGCGTCAGCGCCGCGATCCAGTTGATCGATCGTGCGCCGCCGGTGCTCGGAACCGAGTCGATCCCGAATGTGTCGCCGGTCGCCGACGTGAGCGTGATCGGTGCCGAGCGTGCGCTGGATGCCGAAACCTCGTGCCGGTCCGCCAGGATGAGCATCGTTGCGACGGGAAGCGCGGCCATCAGCGCCAGCGCAGCGCATGACACGACATACCTCGCGTTGGCCGACCGGTTCCGCAAGGCGACGAGCGCGAGGCCCAGCAGCACGCCGACGATCGCGTCCTGCCAGAGCGAGTGGAGGAGAGCGAGGCTGAGGGCGTCGGCAGTGAGGTTCATTTCTTCTCTCCCGCGAATCGATCCAGGAGCTTCTCGATGGCCTCGAGGTCTTCTGCAGATGGCTTGCGCGTCCCGATCGCGTGGAGCACGAGCGCTTTGACGGATCCGCCGTACACGCGCTGGATGAGGTCGGTCAGCAGCTGCTTCTGGGTGCGGTCTTCCGAATGACGCGCGCGATAGATCTGCGGGCGAACGGTGTCGTCACGCTCGACCAGTCCCTTGTCCGCCATGATCTGCATCGTCTTGAGGACGGTCGTGTAACCGGTGGGCCGGGACTGGTCGAGGATCGTCTGGACGGAGCGGACCGACATCGGCCCCTGCGTCCAGAGCACGCGCAGGATGGCCAGCTCGGCTTTCGTCGGCTGCAGTCGCTTCTTGGTCACGGCGGGAAGTATTGACGAAGATCTTCGTCATTGTCAACGAAGACTTTCGTCAATCTATGAATCATTGAAGACTTGAGGATCTGTGATTTATCGATTAGTTGGTGATTGGTGGATTGTCGACTGGTGATTTATTGTGTGACGGTCCAGCCATGAAGACTGAGGTCCCAGTGCTGATCGTCGGTGGTGGCGCGGTCGGCTGCGTGCTCTCGATGGAGCTCGCCCGGCGCGGCATCGAGTATCGCTGCATCGATCGCATGCCTGGCCCCGGGCGGGAATCGCGTGCGATCGCGCTGCATGCCCGCACGATCGAATTGATGGATCTCGTCGACAAAGACTTGAGCAGGCAACTGCTCAATCGCGACCTGTGGTGCCGCGGCTACGTGATGCACTTCCATCGTGACGGCGAGCGGACCGAGGTGCGCCCGGGGCTCGACTACACGGTCGTCGACTCCCGCTACAACTGCATCCTCTCGCACAATCAGAGCGAGACGGAGGGGTTCGTCCGCGACTACACGAGTGCGCGGTTCGGCGGCCGCATCGAATACAACGCGACGTTTCAGGACCTCACCCAGGATGGCGGCGGCATCACCGCCCGAGTGACTCATGCCGACCGTGGCGACGAAGAGGAGCTCATACGCTGCCAGTACCTGGTCGCGGCCGATGGCATCAGCTCGCGAGTGCGCCGGGGCCTCGGGCTGTCAGTAAAAGGCAAGGACTACACCGGGAGCTTCTTCCAGAATCTCGACATCCACTTGAACGGTTTCACCGACTGGCGGGATCACTTTCACTACTGCGTCGGCACCGATCATTTCCTGATGGTGGCGCCGTTGCCCGGTGGCCATTTCCGGCTGCTGCTCAGCGATCGTGGTGAAGCCGCCGACCCGAACCTCACGCCGCAGCAGGCGTTCATGCGCCTGCTCGAACGCCACTACGACGGCATCACGATGGGCGACGTCGTGTGGCATTCGAGGTGGGAAACCTGGGTGCGCCTTGCTGATACTTTCCGCGAAGGCAACGTGCTCTTGGCGGGAGACTCCGCGCATGTTCACTCGACGACCGGCGGCCAGGGCATGAACTGCTGTATGCAGGACGCGTTCAACCTGGGATGGAAACTGGCCCTGGTGTTGAAGGGATACGCGCGGCCGGAGTTGCTCGACACCTACGAGGCCGAACGTCGACCGGTTGCCGAGCAGGTGATCTGGGCGGCGTCGTCGTTGCACGACATCTTCATGACGCACGGCAAGGACATCGCTCAACGGAAGCAGACGATGTTCGAGCCCGGCTACACCGAGAAGGTCGTCAACTACTGCTCGGGTGTGTCCTATACCTATCGGGACGTGATTCAGAAACCGGCCGGCTTGAGCGACTTCGATGGGCCCGCGATCGGCGACCGCGCCCCGGACGTCGACTTCGAAGGCGGCGGCACGCTGTTCGATCGGCTTCGGCATCAGTACTTCACGCTGCTGGCGATGCCCGGCGGGTCGAACGGTGCCTCGCCGGGCGAGGCGTTGGAGAAGCGCTTCGGCCCGGTGGTGAAGGCAGAGATCCTTCCGTCATCAGAGGCGCTCTCGAAACGGTACGGCGCGAGCGACGGCCGTGTGTTTCTGGTCCGGCCCGACGGATACATCGCGTTCAAGGCGAAAGCCGCCGAGGTCGGCCACCTCGAAACGTATCTGAATGCGTGGCTGAAACTCTGAGGATGGAGTGCCAATCAACAATCGGCAATCGACAATCAACAAGTAGTCGATAATCAAGAAACACAGATCGAGAAATGATCCTCGTCCTCGACAATCGCGACTCGTTCGTCCACAACCTCGCCCGCTACGTCCGTGAGCTGGGAGAGGAGGCGGTCGTTCGCCGAAGCGACGAGATGGAACTGGCCGAAGTCGAGCGCCTGGCCCCGAGTCACATCGTGATCTCGCCCGGGCCGTGCACGCCCGCCGAGGCCGGCATCTCGACCGACGTGGTTCGTCGCTTGGGGCCGACGACGCCGATCCTCGGTGTGTGTCTGGGACATCAGTGCATCGGCGCGGCGTTCGGCGGTGACGTCGTGCGCGCCGGCTACCCGGTGCACGGCAAGACGTCGCTCATCACCCACGACGGATCCTCGATTTTCACGGGCGTGCCTTCACCGATTCGTGTCGCTCGCTACCACTCGCTGGTCGTCGGACCCGAGACGCTCCCCCGGGAGTTGCGGGTGCTCGCCACATCACTCGACGATGGCGCGGTCATGGCCGTGGAGCATCGTTCGTTTCCGATCATCGGTGTGCAGTTTCACCCTGAGTCCGCGGCGAGCGAATACGGCTACGCGCTCATCGATCGCTTCCTCCATGGGGCGCACTCTCGAGTCGAGACGCTGCCGCAACGAGCGGATGGCGCCGAGGGGAGTCCCGATTTGTTCATGCCATGGGCCGCGACCCGTGGCGATTCCGACGAGCCGTTCGTTCCGCCACCCGTCGAACTGGTCAAGGGCTTCGCCCAGTGAGTGAGCTGACGCATGCATCCCTGGCACGACACCTACGTTGACGATACCGTTGTCGAGAAAGCCTTCCCGGTCATCGTCGAGATCCCGAACGGCAGCAAGAACAAGTACGAGCTCGACAAGGAAACGGGGCTGCTGCGGCTCGATCGCGTGCTCTACAGCGCCGTCCATTACCCGGCGGACTACGGTTTCATTCCGCGCACGTTCTGCGACGATGGCGATCCGCTCGATGCGCTCGTGCTCGGGCAGGAACCGGTCTATCCGCTGACCATCGTCGAAGCACGCGCCATCGGCGTGATGCGGATGCGCGATGAGAAAGGCATCGACGACAAGATCGTTGCCGTCAGCGTGCACGATCCCGCCTACGCCCATATCCTCGACAAGGCGCAGTTACCCGACCACGTCCTGCGCGAGCTGCGGCGATTCTTCGAGGACTACAAGGCGCTCGAGCACAAACAGGTCGTGGTCGAGGACCTGCTCGGTCCCGTGGAAGCCGTTTCGATCATCCAGGACGCACTCGAGCTGTATCGTCGCCTGCGTCGCGGCGAGGTGCTCAAGGCGTAGGGCGACCCCCGGCCGGTACGAACGCCGGAGATCGCTCGCCGGCGCGCGCAACCAGCCAGCCCTCGAGGCGCAGCCGCGCGTGCAGCCAGACCATCACGGGCAGGAAGATCATCTGCCACGGTACCTGATCGCCGCCGGCGGTCCGCAACAACGTTCCTTCGAACGGCTCGTAGTCGGCCGACAGGATCACGCCGTGAACGATCACGGCGACGACCTGCGATACGACAAACGCCGCGACGAGCGTCAATGCTGCGCGTGCAGTGCTCATGGCGTGCTCCTCAGCGTGAGCGCCTGGCGAGTTCAGGCGCGGGACGACAGCACGAATTGATTGCCGTCGGGGTCTCTCATGATCGCGAACGTGCCCCATGGTTGTTCCTGGGGAGGTGACTCGAACTCAACGCCGCGCGCCTTCAGCTCCTCGTACGTCTTCTGGACGTTGTCGCAGGCGAGCGCGCCATTGAAAGGCGAGCCCGGGGACGCTCCGTTGTCGATGCCGAACAGGACGAATCTCGTTTCGGCGTTGCCGATGCGAAGCTCAATCCATCGCTGTGTGTCATTGAACGGCTGGTCGGTCACCAACTTGAATCCGAGCTTCTCGGTGTAGAAGGCGAGGGAGCGATCCTGATCCATCGTCGGGATGCTCACGAACTTCACATGGACGATCATGCGCGGGATGCTACACACGGCGGCGAGACGGTGTAAAGCCAGGCGAATAACCACTATAGTGTTTAAAACTATGCGGGCGCGCGTCACGTTCGACCCCTACATCCTCGATTCGCTGATGCCGGATCTGGTCGGTCACGACCGGCAACCGTCCGCGTTTCTCGTGTACCTGTACTTGTATCGCCATGGCCGCGGGCGTGTGGCCCGCGTCGCCACCGCCAGCCTGCAGCAGATGGCATCCGACACCGGCCTCTCGAAGAGCGCCGTGCAGCAGGCGATTCGAACGCTGAAACGGCGCCGGCTCGTGCACTCTCGACAGGCGTCAGCGACGTCCGCGCCCGAGTACGTGGTGGCGACTCCCTGGGTGCGCGCGCGATGATCGTCGAAAGCATCGTCACGACGATCGACGCAGACGGGCGCGTGAACTGCGCGCCCATGGGCGTCGAGTGGGGCGACGAGGTGATCGTGCTCAAGCCGTTTCTCGAGACGGCGACCTATCGCAACGTCGTTGCCACCGAGGCCGCTGTCGTCAATCTCATTGACGACGCCCGTGTGTTTGCGCAGGCGGCGATCTCGAATCCGGAATATCCGACGAAGCCGGCTGTGAAGGTCCGCGGAGTAGTACTGGCGGATGGTTGCTCGTGGCGCGAGTTGACCATCCGCTCCATCGACAGCACGCCGCCACGGTCACGCATCGAGATGGCCGTCGTGCATCGCGGCGTGACGCGCGAATTCATTGGCTTCAACCGCGCGCGGCATGCCGTGCTCGAAGCGGCCATTTATGCCACCCGGGTGCATCTGCTGTCGCGCGAATTCATCGACGGCGAGATGGCTCGTCTTCAGGTGATCGTGGATAAAACGGCCGGACCGGAAGAACGAGAGGCGATGGCCTTGCTGACCGAGCATATTCGTTCGACTCGCGGAAGCCACTCGCCTTGACGATGACGACGACACACCGGGTGCCGAGAATTCTTTGTTGTTCCTCAGTGCCTCACTGCCTCAGTGTGTCGTGATCAGTATCCTCGGCTTACCGCAGTTCGACCCTCCCGCGCGGGCTGCCGATCGTGGCGATGATGGCGGGCGCGGCCCCCTTCTGCACGCGCAGCGGAAG
>JAICEG010000217.1 GCA_025924295.1 Vicinamibacteria bacterium | reverse complement strand
CGGATGGGTCACGAGCGCAGCCGACTCACCGCGATCTGGCACAATCGCGCTCGCCTACGTGCATCGCGACTTCGTCAATGCCGGTGCGGAGCTCCAGGTCGACGTCTCTGCTGGTCGAGCAGCCGCGATCGTCAGCGAGATCGCGGTCCCGTCAGCAGTCTGAGCGATCACAGGCGCCGGGCACCGCACCGCGATCGTAAACCGAAGCAAGCACCCAAACCGCCTCTGCCATCGCGAGCTGGGGCACCCACGCGCCATTGGCAACGAACGTTTCCGCGGCGGCAACCTGCTTGGCGTCGTCGCGCGCCATCAGCCGGACCAGCACGTTGGTGTCAACGGTCCGCATGACGCTTCTTGATGTGCCGTCCGATTCCGTTCTTCATCTCCTCGATCGTTCGTCGGGGTGGTGTCGTGGAGAACAGCGCGCCATGAATCTCTTCGGACGAATAGCGGCCGGCCTTCCGGACGATGACCTGGTCGCCATCTTCATCCCACTCCAGTACCGAGCCGGGGCCGACACCAAGTCGCTGGCGCACTTTGGCCAACAGACACCTGGCCCTGCGCGTAACCCGTGAATGAGCGAGTGGCATCTCGAAACATTACTACGGTAATGGACCGCTCTTCGCACGCGCCCCCGATGCGTTACCGAGCGTCCGGTTGCACCAGCAGTCTGATCAGATCCGCGTCGGCGGGAGGAAAGTCGAGCGCCTGCAACTCGCCTCGTGGCACCCATTGCATCTGCTGCCCGAGCAGCGGCCGCGGCGCGCCGCGCAGCGTGCACCGATAGAAGTGCAACGAGATCCATCGGTCGCCGTAGGTGAACTCGGTTTCGTACACGAGGGCGCCGACTTCCACCTCCGCATCGAGTTCCTCGCGAATCTCGCGTGCAAGTGCCGCAGCGTGGGTTTCGCCGCTGGCGACCTTGCCGCCGGGAAACTCCCACAGCCCGCCCAGGTGCGTCCCTTCGAGCCGGCGGGTCACCAGAAACGAGCCGTCTCGTTCGATGACAGCGGCGACGACGACGATCACGATTCGCGGCCTGGAGAGAGTTTCGAGAACGAGCGGCACATGCGCGTCATCGGGCACGCGGTGCACTTCGGCTTGCGCGCCACGCAGACCGTGGCGCCGAAGTCCATCAACCCCTGGTTGAAGTCGAAGACATGCTTGTGCGGTACGAGTGCCTCGGACAAGGCCCACAGCTGTTTGCGCATGGCGTGTGCCTTCGGATCGCCTCGTCCCACGAAGACGCGGAACAGCACGCGCGCAACGTTGGTGTCGAGGATGGCGGCACGCTGCCCGAACGCAAAGCTTCTGATCGCGCCCGCCGTGTAGGCGCCGATGCCTTTGAACGAGAGCAGCGTCGCTTCGTCTGACGGTAACTCGCCTCCGTATCGCTCGACCGACTCGCGTGCGATCGCATGCAGGCGTCGCGGCCTGATGTTGTAGCCGAGCGGCCGCCAGGTGCTGGTGACATCCCCTTCGTCGGCGGTGGCGAGGGCCTCGAGCGAGGGATACCGCTCCAGCCATTCGTGATACTTGGGGAGGACGCGATCGACCTGTGTCTGCTGCAACATGACCTCGGACACCAGGATGTGATACGGGTCGGCCGTGCGCCGCCAGGGCAGATCGCGGCCGTTGGCGCGATACCACGTCAGCAGGGTGCGGCGAAAACGCTGTCGGACCGGAGGCTTTGGCAAGGAAGACGCGGGCATCGACCTCATATAATCCCAGAACTCGCTTGTGTAGCGAAAGGGGTCGAGGCGTGAAGATCTATACGAAGACCGGTGACGCCGGCGAGACGTCGTTGTTCGACAAGTCGCGTGTGTCGAAAGCCGATGACAGGGTCGACGCCTATGGCGAGGTGGACGAGCTGAACGCGGCGCTGGGCGCCGCGCGCGCGGCCGGGCTCGATGACGACCTGTCAGGCGCGATCGAGACCATCCAGAAGGAGCTGTTCGCGGTTGGTGCGCGGCTGGCCGATCCCACAAGGCGCATCGCCGGGCGAGTCACGAAAGCGGCCGTGCAGGAGTCCGACGTCGAGCGGCTGGAGCAGACCATCGATCGTCTCGAAGAAGAACTCGAGCCGCTTCGCCGCTTCATCCTGCCCGGTGGCAGCCTGCCGGGAGCGCTGCTGCACGTGTGCCGGACGATCTGCCGGCGTGCCGAGCGGCGCGTCGTGGGGCTCGGAGCCGACGCTGTCGAGCCGATCGTGATCGTGTACCTGAACCGATTGTCGGATCTGCTCTTCGTCATGGCGAGGGCCGCCAACCGCCGCGCCGGGGTTGCCGAGACCGAATGGTAGATCTGCAGGCAGCGTACGCGGCGTGCGCGCGCGCCTGCCGCACGCACTACGAGAACTTCCCGGTTGCGTCGATCCTGCTGCCGCGCCGTATGCGGCCGCACGTGGCGGCGATCTATGCGTTCGCGCGTGCGGCGGACGATTTCGCCGACGAAGGCGATCGACCGATCGAGGAACGTCAGCGCTTGCTCCGGATGTGGCGTGAGCGATTGCGGGAGGCGGTCGCCGGCAACACCTCCACGGTGCAACGACCACCGGAGCCGGGGGAGCCCGCACACACGCGTGAGATCTTTCTCGCCCTCGGAGTCACCGTTCGCCGGCTGCAGCTGCCGCCCGCGCTTCTCGAAGATCAGCTGAGCGCGTTCGAACAGGATCTGTCCACCACGCGCTATGCGACCTGGGCGGAGCTGTTCGACTACTGCAAGCTGTCCGCGAACCCGATCGGCCGTCTCGTGCTCCGCATCGGCGGGCACGCCGCCGACGATCTCGATCGCTGGTCGGATGCGATCTGCACGGCACTACAGCTGGCCAACTTCTGGCAGGACGTGAAGAGCGACTATCGGCGCGGCCGAATCTACCTTCCGCTCGACGAGATGCGCGCGCATCGTGCCGACGAGCGCGCGCTCGAGGGGTACCACGTGACGCCGGAATGGCGGGATGCGCTTGCCGCTGCCGTCGGTCGAACACGGACTCTCTTCAACGACGGGCAACCGTTGTGCGACCGTTTGCGCGGCCGCCTGGGATGGGAGATTCGCCTCACGTGGCTCGGTGGGACGCGCATCCTCGACCGGATCGAGGCGATCGAGTTCGATGTGCTGAACCGGCGACCGACGATCGGCCTGGCCGATGTGCCGGGGCTGGCGGCGGCAGCGCTCGCCGGCCCGAGGTTGATCCAGAAGCGTGCGGCGAGGACATGAGCCGCGATACCAACTTCTACTACTCGTTCCTGGTGCTGCCACCGCGTAAGCGCAGCGCCATCATCGCGGTCTGGGACTTCTGCCGGGCCGTGGATGATGCGGTCGATGAAGTCGTGCCGGACAGCGAATGGGCCGGTGGCCTGAGCCCCGAGGCGCGTGTGAATGCAGCCGAGAGGCTCGCAGGATGGCGGGCGGAGCTGGCGGCGACCTACGAGGGAACCCCGAGCACGCAACAGGGGACTGAGCTGAAGCGCTACCTGCAGGACTTCAAGCTGCCGCGGGCGCGTTTCGAGGAATTGATCGACGGTGTCGAGATGGATCTTCATCGCGAGCGTTACGAGACGTTTCCCGCGCTCGTCGAGTACTGCCGCCGCGTGGCCTCGGCTGTGGGCCTGATCTGCCTCGAGATCTTCGGCTACCGCGACCAGCGATCGAAAGCCTATGCGGCGAACCTTGGGCTGGCGCTTCAGCTCACCAACATCATCCGCGACGTGAGCGCCGACATCCGGCGCGGCCGCATCTATTTGCCGGCTGAAGACCTGACGCGATTTGGCGTGAGCGAAGACGATCTGCGACAGGGGCGGCTGACGCCTCAGGTCGTCGAGCTGCTACGCTTCGAGTGCGATCGGGCGCACGGCTACTATCGACGTGCCGCCGGAGAGTTGCCGCGCCAGGACGCGGGCAGCCTTCTGGCCGCCGAGATCATGGGCGCCATCTACTTCGAGATCCTGCGGTCCATCGAGCGCAAGGGGTATGACGTCTTCACCGAGCGCATACGTGTCCCGCGGCCCCGCCGTGCGGTGATCGCGTTGCGGCTGTGGATGAAGTCGATCCTTGGAATGCAGAATGCGGAATTCAGAATGTAGACACTGTCCCCTTCGCTCGATGCCCGTTGATGCTGTCTGCATTCTGCATTTTGAATTCAGAATTACGACGTGACTCACGAAGTCATCGTCATCGGCGCCGGGTTCGCCGGATTGAGTGCCGCCACGTCACTGGCGGAGCAGGGTGTCCGCGTGCTCGTCCTCGAGGCGCGCCCTTCGCTCGGTGGACGAGCGTCGGTGTTCACCGATCCCGCAACCGGCGAGCGCGTCGACAACGGCCAGCACGTATTGATCGGCGCGTATCGCGAGACGTTTCGCTTCCTGCGCCGGCTCGGAACCGAGAAGCACGTCTACATGCAGCCCGGGCTGGCCGTTGACATCATCGATCGCGACGGACGAGCGTCCCGCCTGGCCTGCCCGGCGATTCCGGCGCCCCTGCACCTGCTCGTTGGAGCGCTGCGGTGGAATGCCATCGGGTGGCGGGACCGAATCGCGCTGCTGCGAATGCGGCATGGTGGCCGCCGTGATGCCGATCCCCGATTCACGGTGCGCGAGTGGCTCGAATGGCATGGACAGACAGCTCGACTCATCGAACTGCTGTGGGAGCCGCTCGCGGTGGCGTCACTGAATCAATCGATCGACGAGGCCGCTGGTGAAGTGTTCGGCGCGGTTCTGCGGCGAACGTTCACGCCGGAGCGGAACGATTCGTCGCTCGGGCTGGTGCAGCGGCCGCTCGACGAGCTCTACACGGAGCCGTCGCGGGCCTACCTCGAGCGGCGGGGCGGAGCCGTGAGCACCAACTCGCAGGCCTGCGTTCATGTCGAGCACGGCCGGCCATTGGTTCACGTCAGGTCGCACACGTTTCGTCCACGAGCAGTGATCTGTGCGGCCGCGTGGTTCGCGTTGCCATCGGTGTTTCAGGATCGTCCCGCGGCCCTCGTCTCCGTGATCGATGCAGCCGAGTCGACCGCTGCATCACCGATCGTCACGGTGAACCTGTGGTTCGATCGCCCCGTTACGGCGAGCGTCTTCGTCGGCCTGCCCGGACGCGCCAATCAATGGGTCTTCGACAAGCATGCCTTGTTCGGCGAGGCGACGTCTCACGTGTCAACCGTATCGAGCGGTGCGGCTGCCATCGTCAGCCACGGCAACCAGCAGCTCGTGAACCTGGCGCTCGACGAGTTGAAGGCGGCGATACCCGAGGTCCGCTCCGCGGTAGTGCGCCGGGCGGTCGTCGTTCGGGAAAAGCGTGCGACGTTCTCCGTTGCTCCCGGACAGCCTGCCCGCCCGCCGGGGCAGACGAGCGTTCCCGGCCTGTTCCTGGCGGGCGACTGGATCGATACCGGCCTGCCCGCTACGATCGAGAGTGCCGTCGTCAGCGGCCACGCGGCGGCGAGGGCGGTGACGGAATTCCTGAAGTCCGGCTGATCCATTCATCGTCAGCCGGACCATGGCATATGAATTCAATCGTCGTTCACTATCAGGAGCTCGCGCTCAAGGGAAAGAACCGCCCCTGGTTCCTGGCCCGCCTCGTCCGCAACCTGCGAGAGGCGGTGTCCGATCTCGACGTCCGCAGCGTGCGCGCGTTGATGGGGCGCATCGAGGTTGTCGTTGGCCCCGGCACCTCGCGCGAAGCCGTGGGCGAACGGATTCAACGGACGTTTGGCGTCGCCAACTTCTCGTACGCCGGCCGCACGGCGCTCGACCTCGAGGCGGTATCCACCGCCATCCTCACTGATCTCGGCGATCGGACGTGCGAGAGCTTCCGGGTCTCGGCGCGACGCGCCGACAAGCGCTTCCCGATGACCTCGCCTCAGATCGAGCGTGAGGTCGGCGGACGCATCAAGCAGGCGCGCGGCTGGCGTGTCAACCTCGATAGACCGGACCTGACGGTTCACGTCGAGCTGCTCACCAATCAGGCGTTCTACTTCTTTGGCAAAGAGCGCGGACCTGGCGGTCTGCCGACGGGTACCGCCGGTCGCGTCGTGTGCCTGCTCTCTGGCGGCATCGATTCGCCGGTAGCTGCGCATCGCATGATGAAGCGAGGGTGCGCGGTCACGTTCGTCCACTTCCACAGCTATCCGATTCTGTCGCGGGCGTCGCAGGAGAAGGCACGCGAGCTGGTGCAGCTGCTGACGAAGTGGCAGCATCGGTCGCGCTTGTATCTCGTGGCCTTCGGCGAGATCCAGCAGCAGGTGGTGCTGTCCGTGCCCGGCCCGATGCGCGTGGTGATCTACCGGCGGCTGATGATGCGCATCGCCGAGCGCATCGCGCGCGCGCGCGGAGCACAGGCGCTCGTCACCGGCGATGTCGTCGGCCAGGTGGCTTCCCAGACGCTGGAGAACCTCTCGGTCATTGGCAGCGTCGTGACGATGCCGGTGTTTCGTCCGTTGATCGGGATGGACAAGGAAGAGATTACGGCCGAGGCGACGAAAATCGGTTCGTATGCGATTTCGATCATCCCGGATCAGGACTGCTGCACCTTGTTTACACCGCGGAATCCCCTGACGCGTGCCCGCCTGGCCGATATCGAAGCCGCCGAACAGGCATTGCCAATCGACGATCTTGTAGGACGCGCTGTGCAGGATGCAGTCGTCGAGTACGCGGAATTCCCCGCCACCTCACGGGCTGGTGGCGATGTAGGATCAGAGGCTGCGGCCGAAAGCCTGGAGCCCAAAACCTAGAGCCAACCGAGCGCCCAGAGCCGAAAGCCGAGAGCCAACATACGAGGTGTGACCGTGGCTTCAACCGCAACCGTCGAACTCACTGTGCCGGGAATCAAAGGGATCGCATCGATCCTCGGAGACGATGCCCGTCTCCTCGAGCATCAGTGCAAGACGATTCCAAAGGACAGTCTCCTGCTCCCGGGTTCTGACTACGTCGATCGCGCCTACGGCCTGTCGGATCGATCACCGCGCGTGCTGGGTGCGCTGCAGGCGATGCTGGACACCGGACGGCTGGGCGGCACGGGGTACGTTTCGATTCTCCCAGTCGATCAGGGTATCGAGCATTCAGCGGGTGCCTCCTTCGCGCCGAATCCCGCGTACTTCGATCCCGAGAACATCGTGAAACTGGCGCTCGAAGGCGGCTGCAACGCCGTCGCCTCGACGCTGGGCGTTCTTGGCGCGGTGAGCCGCAAGTACGCGCACAAGATCCCGTTCATCGTGAAGTTCAATCACAACGAGTTCATCTCGTATCCCAACTCGTTCGACCAGATTCGCTTCGCCAGCGTCAGGCAGGCGTTCAACATGGGCGCGCAGGCGGTTGGCGCGACGATCTACTTCGGTTCAGAGGAGTCGAAGCGGCAGATCCAGGAAGTGTCGACGATGTTCGAGCAGGCGCATGAGCTGGGGATGTTCACCGTCCTCTGGTGCTACCTGCGCAACCCTGCCTTCAAGACGAAGGAGATCGACTATCACGTGGCGGCCGACCTGACCGGGCAGGCCAACCATCTCGGTGTCACGATCGAGGCCGACATCATCAAGCAGAAGATGCCGGAGAACAACGGCGGGTACAACGCGGTCAACTTCGGCAAGACGCACAAAGCGGTCTACTCGCAGCTGTCGAGCGACAACCCGATCGACCTGACCAGGTATCAGCTTGCCAATTGCTACATGGGCCGAGCGGGCCTGATCAATTCAGGCGGTGCGTCTTCCGGCGAAGGTGACTTGAAGGAAGCCGTGAAGACGGCCGTCATCAACAAGCGCGCCGGCGGCATGGGCCTCATCTCAGGGCGCAAGGCGTTCCAGCGGCCGATGAAAGAGGGGGCTGCTCTCCTCAACGCGATCCAGGACGTCTATCTCACCAAGGAAGTCACGATCGCGTGATCGGCCAACTCCCAACTTCCAATCTCCAACTCCCAATCAGCCGTGCTGTTTTGGGAGTTGGGAGTTGGAGCCTGGGCGTTGACGCGTCTTTCCGCTAGTTGACCCGCACGACCCCGATGACCGGGCTCATCATGTACGTCCCGTTGCCCGTCTGGTGAATCGACCGATCGCCATCGAAGTCGAGCAACATGGTGGTCGTCGCGTCCGTCTCCAGCTTGAATCCGCGATTGAGCTTGACTTCGCCCGAGGGAATCCGCAGATCGGCCATCCTCCCGGCAGGTGCGGCAATAGCGGTGGCGCATGCCGGGCCCACCGAGGGATTCTCGAAGTAGAGTCGCGCGCTCTGCACGACCAGCCTGACTTGTGTGTAGTCACCTGCAGGCAGCGGTCCGGCGCCGAGGATGTCTTCCGAGCCTTCCAGTTTCTTCAGATCGCACGTCCGTGACGGCGCACCTCCCGCGAATGGGATTGTCGTCCAGGCGCTTTCGCTGCGATGAGCCGTCACTTCTGAGAAGGTCACCAAGACGGCGCGCGCGTCGCTGAACGGGCTATCGGTGATCCGAAGATTGAATGTTGCCGCCTGTCCTGACGGACTCGACGGCGAGTCGTCGCAGGCGAATGTCCCGACCACGATGGTTGCGATGGCGAGGACAAGTAGGGCTATGCGTCGCATGAATTCTCTCCCGGCCGGAAAGGTAGCAAGACGAGATCCAATGGGTGAGCTTTATGACAAGTCCTGACGTCGCAGAGAGTTGGCCCGCCAAGCCCTGACTTCCAGCCCAGGCCAGCGGTGT
>JAICEG010000216.1 GCA_025924295.1 Vicinamibacteria bacterium | reverse complement strand
GTGTCGTAGTTCTTCTCCATGTTGGCAACCCACTGCTTGTATCCGGCGGGATCGACATAGGGATTCGTCGTGCCACCGAGCTTCTTGTACTTGCCTGCCAGGTCGAAGAACCAGCTGTGCGCGCCGAGAAAGACGTCCGCCGGCAGCGTCTTGTACGTCTTGATGCTGCGGGCGAAGTCTGCGGCAATCTCCGGGTAGTTCTTGTTGTTGACCAGTTGCGCGTTCTCCTGCAGGCCGGCACACGCGATCAGCACCTCGTAGTTCCGGCCACCGTCCGCGACCCTCGTTGTCCACGTCGTGCACCCGCGGGTGTGGCCTGGCGTCAGGTGAGCCGTGAGCGTCGTTCCCCCGAGCGTGACCTGTTCCCCGTCCTTCAGCACGCGGTCGATCGGGTGCGGCTTTCCACTCGGCGCCTTCATCGCCTTGAGTGCGGGCACGTCCTGCTCCATGGCCATGACCGTTGCGCCGCCCGTCAGCTCTTTGACCACGGCATCGCCCTGCATGTGATCGCCGTGAGCGTGACTGCCGAGGATGATCTTGATGTCGGCCATCTTGTAGCCGAGCTTCTCCACCGACGCCTGCAGCAGCGGCACCGTGTCCTCGAAGTTGGTGTTGATCAGGATGTGACCTTGTGGGGTCGTGATCAGGAATGCGTTCAGCGTCACGGTTCCCACGTAATTGATATTGCCGATGATCTTGTGGGCAGGAAATGCAACCCGATCCTGGTTTCTATCTTCCTGGGACTGGCCGACAGCGACGCCCGACATTGCAAGGACACCCAGAAGGGACACTGTCGGGAGCATTTTGGAGGTAGGCATCTGCAGACTCCTGTAAAGGTCATTCCCGAGTCGCGGACATAGTCTGCCAGCACCCCGCCCGATGTCCAGACGAACCGGCACCGTGGATACGTTGGCCCTCCAGTGGACTCATCTACGCGAACAAATTCGAGATCTCCTGGTTCCTGATCATCTGCTTCGATGCGAACGGCTCGATGTAGTGGAAGGCACGGCCTGAGGGCGCGCCTTCGATGGTCTTGGACCAGTCGATGCCCAGCGCGGAATAGATCGTGGTGGTCACGTCTTCCATGTACACCGAGCGCTTGGCGTTCCAGTCGGGTGCGATCACCTTGGCGCCAAGATCGTCGGTCTTGCCGATGACCCGGCCGCCCTGCACGCCACCACCGGCAAACAAGCCGGTCAGTGCGTACTGATAGTGGTCGCGTCCGCTCGCCGCGCTCAGTTCGCCCGGTGTCCGGCCAAACTCGCCGAAGCACACGACCATCGTTTCGTCGAGCAGCGTGCGGCCATCAGCCCGCCTTCGCGTGGACAGATCGTCGAGCAGCGACGAGAGCGCGGTATCGAGCTCCTTGCACAGCTTGTAGTGATTGTTCTCGTTGTAGATACGGGTGTGATGATCCCAGTCGCGATGGCTGACCAGCACGAACTGCGTGCCGGCGTCGGCCTCGACCAGGTTGCGGGCGAGGATGCACCCGTCGCCCACCTGTGACTTGCCGTAGCGCTCGTGATCGGCCGTTTCGATCTGAAAGACCTGCGACGCCCGTTGATCGGACATCATGCTGACCGCGCCTTCGTAGTGATTGTGATAGTCGCGGTAGGCCTTGGCCTGCAGCGACGGATCGTTGCGCAAGCGCTCGTCCACCTTCTTCAGCAGCTCCCAGCGCCGCAGCAGCTTCTTGCGTCCTTCCTCGTCTACCGCGATGGCGCCTATTCCGCTGGTCGTGTCGATGTGGAACGGCGTGTAGGTGGCGGGCAGGAAACCGGAGCCGAGCAGCCCGGCCTGCGACTGCGTCACGTTGACGGCCACGTATCCCGGCAGCGTGTCAGTCGATTGTCGCCGCGCCGCCGATTCGTACGCGACCACAGTGCCGATGGGTGGCAGTTCCTTCTGTAACGCGGGGTTCATCATGTGTCCCGACTGCACGTAGTACTGCGCGCGGAAGTGCACGCTGTCCCAGGCTTCCATCGAACGAATCAGCGAGTAGCGTTCGCGCTGCCTGGCCAGTTGCGGGAAGAGCGCCATCGGCCACTTCACACCCGGTGCGATCTCACGAATGTCGAAGTTCGGTGGCGTCCACTTCCCCTCCTTGAGGTCCCATGAGTCGACGTGGGACTGGCCACCCTCCAGCATCACGAAGATGACGAAGCGTGCCGACCCGCGTGGATTGACCTTCGACTGCGCGCGGACATTGGTTGGCTCCAGCAGCGGGAGGAACCAATAGGCGCTGACGAGCGATGCGCCAACCCTGAACGCTTCGCGACGGGTGAGGAGAGTGTCGAGGAGACTGGCCATGACGTCTTCCCCTTAGAAGTTGTGGACGAACTCAACCCGGTTCACCAGCACCCACTGCAGGTCTTCCCATCCATCGGGACTGGCGCTCACGATCTCAATGCCGCTGGCCACTTCCGCCCGCGTCGGGCGCCGCACCAGGAAGCGCTCGTAGAGACGCCCGATCTTTTCCTCGTCTGATATCGGCTGCTTGAGGAGTCCGGCGAGGAAACTGCCGTCCGCCGCCTTGATCTGGCGATGCACGAGCGGGCTGTTCATCAGTTGCACGGCCTGAGTAATCGCCCCGTCGTTGCTCCGCTCGGACGACTGCCGGTTGGTCTGACCGAACGACTCGAGGAAGAAGTGAATCTCCTTGAGGATCGGATCGTTCACGCCGCGGATGAACTCGTCCGGAGAATACGCCTCCGAGGCATAGCGGACCTTGAGATCCGTCCCCCGTATCGGCACGTCGGTGAAGACGTTGGTGGCGCCGACGAGCGAATCGTAGACCTCCTCGGCTTTCAGGCGGCGCACGAACTTGCGCGCGAAATACGGCGTGTAGCCGACCTTCCACTCACCCGGAAACTGTGAGGACAGTTGATACGCGTTCGACTTCGCGATCAGCTTCACGATCGAGCGAAGGCTGTAATTGTTGTCACGGAAGTACTGTGCGAGCGCCTCCAGGAGTTCTGGATGCGTGGGCTGCAGCGTCCATGGCGCAGGCGGCGGGTTCTTCGGATCGATGCGGGCCAGATCGAATCCGAACACCGGCTCGACGATGCCCACGCCGAACATCTCGGCCCACAGCAGGTTCACGGTGGCGCGGGCGAACTGCGGATCCGACGTCAGCATCCGCGCGAACTCGGGCCGCGGGTGCTTCGACGGATCGGGGCGCTCGCCGGTGAACATGTACGCCGGCTCCAGCAGTCCCGGCTTCCCGCGCCGCGGCACGCGAATCACGCTGCGCGCCGAAGGGTCGTAGCCGGGGCCGTTGTCGTCGATCGAGTACTCGTCCTGGGCCGTGCTGACTTCGGTACGGCGAAGCACGTTGGTCTTGCCGAAGAACGCCGCCATCTTCCAGATCTCTTCGCGCTTCCGCTCGCTGAGATAGAGGTTGATCTTCTCGAGATGACGGGCGCCGTCGTGGCAGGACGCGCAGCTGATGTCGACGCCGAGAAAATCCTTCGCGGCATGGACGGCGAGTTCGTCAGCCGTGTCCTCGTGCACCTCGTCGTCACACGCCACGGCCGTGATCACCCAGCGTGCGACATAGCTCGCCGGCCCGATGTACCAGTTGGACATGGCGTTCGAGGTCAGCATCTCGTGCACCATCTGGTTGTAGGGTCGATCGAGATGGATGTTGTCGCGGACCCAGAGATAGAAGACGTTCTTCGCGGCGTTCCCGATGCGGCCGGGCGCCGGTTTGTAGATGTCGTTGAAGAAGTAGGTCCACTTCGTCACGTACGCGCGCGACGCGATGAGCTGGTCGATCAGCTTGTCGCGTTTGTCGGGATCGTTCGAGGCGAGGAACGCGCGCAACTGATCGTCCAGCGGCAGGCGACCGGTGAGGTCGATGTGGATGCGCCGGAAGAACTCTTCGTCGGAGGACACGGCGGCGTGCGGCACTCCGTCGGCCTCGATTTTGCCGAAGATGAATTCGTCGATGAGGTTGCGGCGCGGCACCGGCTTCGACGCCGGCGTGGCGCCGGAGGGCCGCAGCCGTTCGGTGAGATCCGACGCCGCCGAACGGCCGTCCGGTGCGCCGACCGGAGGATGATCCTGCGGCAACTGCGCTTGCGCACCGGCAAGAATCGACGCCATCCACACCAGCAAGCAGCCAAAGCCAAACGCACGCATGCGGCCTCCTCTTGGTGGGTATTCCCGCGCCGAACGAACGAGTTGCGGCAATCGTAGGACCGCGCCGCCCCGCTGTCAAACACGTAGACTTACGGATTCCGGCGGCGTGATAATCAGCCGTCGATCCTCGCGGGCTCATGAACGAAGAGGAGGTACCAGGTGCGCAGCTTTCTGGTCGCCCTTACCCTCGTCGTCTCCCATGTCCTCCTGCAGGGGCAGCACTGGACACAACCACGCACTCCCTGGGGTGACCCCGACCTGCAAGGCTACTGGCCGAGTGTGGGGATGCTGGGCGTTCCCCTCGAACGGCCTGCCGACCTTGCCGACAAAGCGACCTTGACTGACGAAGAATTCGCGCAGCTCCCAGCTCAGCGCCGGCTTCGAAACGCCAACGACGCGTTCTTCGGTGAGTCGAGGGACCACTGGAGGGACTACGGCAAGCCGCAGCGCCAGACCTCGTTGATCGTGGATCCGCCCAATGGGCGTTTTCCGCCGCTGACGCCCGACGGTGCCCGGCGAACGAAGGCGATCCCGAACGAAGCCCGCGGACCGATGAACGGCCCCGAGAACGCGAGCCCGGCGGCCCGGTGCGTCTCGCGCGGTGCGTTCGGCTCGATGCTGCCGATCGGCAACTCCAGCGGCAACCAGATCATCCAGGCTCCGGGCGTCGTCGTGATCCGCAACGAGATGATCCACGAGGCGCGCGTCGTGCACGTCGACGGACGCCCGCATGTCGGTACACGAATCGTCGGCTACATGGGAGATTCCCGCGGCTGGTGGGACGGGAACACGCTCGTCGTCGAGACCACGAACTTCAACGACACCGGCGGCGTCAACCGCGCCTTCTCGGCCGAAGCGCGCATGACGGAACGCTTTACCCGGATCAACGATCGCACGCTTCGCTATCAGGTCACCGTCGACGATCCGCGGACGTGGACCAAGCCATGGACGGCGGCATTCCCCCTCGAACAGGATCCCAGCTTCTATCTATTCGAGTTCGCCTGTCACGAAGGCAACTACTGGAGCATGCGCTCGATGCTGGGAGGCGCCCGACTCGAGGAGAAGTAAGGGGTCAGCTCGCGCCGGTTATGTGCTGCTCCGCCGATCGAGGACATCGCGCACCCGCCGGGCAAGCTGATCGAGCGAGTACGGCTTGGCCAGAAACTCGATCCCTTCTTCCAGTACGCCGTGATGCACGATGACGTCGGCCGTGTAGCCCGAGGTGAACAGCACTTTCAGCGACGGCCGCAGCGTCATCAGCTGCTGCGTGAGCACCTGGCCGTTCATCGTCGGCATCACGACGTCCGTGATCAACAGCGGCGGGACTTCCGTCATGCGTTCGACCGCGCCGATCGCGGATGGTCCGTCGGCAAACGCGTGGACGGTGTACCCGAGACGTTCGAGCATGCGTGAGGCCACGACCCTCACGCGCTCGTCGTCTTCGACGAGCAGGATCGCTTCGCTGCCGCGGGGGCGAAGGTCGTCGCGTGGCTCCGGGGCCGGCTCCGCCAGCTCGTTGACGACCGGCAGGTAGATCTTGAACGCCGCTCCATGTTCCGGCTCGGAGTAGACCTCGATGTGTCCGCCGTTCTGTTTCACGGCGCCGTACACCATCGCCAGACCGAGACCGGTGCCTCGTCCGGACTCCTTGGTCGTGAAGAAGGGCTCGAACAGCTTGGCTCGCACATCGGCGCTCATTCCCGATCCGGTATCGGTGACCGCCAGCATGACGTATCGGCCAGGGGTGACGTACGGATGACTGAGGGCGTATTCCTCGTCGAGCACCACGTTGCCGGTCTCGATCGTCAGACAGCCGCCACGCGGCATCGCATCGCGCGCGTTGACCGCCAGGTTGATCAGGATCTGCTCGGCCTGGCTCGGATCCAGTCGCACCGCGCCGAGGTTGCGCGCCGTGAACTCCTCGAGACGGATGTCTTCGCCGATCAGCCGCGAGAGCAGCGTCCGGACACGTGCGACCACATCGTTCAGGTTGATCACCCGCGGAGCAATGACCTGTTTCCGGGAGAACGCCAGCAACTGGCGCGTCAAGCTCGTGGCCGAGTCCGCGCCCTTGTCCGCGTCGGTCAGAAATTCATGGAGCGGATCGTCGGCTCGAATCTCACTGAGCGCGAGCTCGAGGTTGCCCTTGATCGCCGTCAGCAGGTTGTTGAAGTCGTGTGCGATGCCACCAGCCAGCCGCCCAATCGACTCCATCTTCTGCGCCTGAACGAATTGCTGCTCCATGCGCGTCTTGTCGGTGACGTCCCGACAATTGACCACGAAGCCGGCGATCGCGCGGTTCAGGAGATGATTGATGGTCGTGCCTTCCAGCACGCGCCATGAGCCGTCGGCGTGCCTGACACGCAGCCGCCACGGCATCGCAACCCCGGTCGCCTGCCGGATACGAGCCATCGTGACTCGGGCCTGGTGCAGGTCGTCCGGCCACACGAGATCGAACCCCGATCTCCCAATCCAGTCGCCAATGGCGAAGCCGAGCGTCGCCTCGAAGGACGGATTCAGGTAGGCAAGGCGTCCTTCGGCGTCGAGCAGGATGATCAGATCGGACGAGCACTCGAGCAGCGAGCGGAACCGCTCTTCGCTGTTTCGAAGCGCCTCTTCCGCCATCTGCAGTTCAGTCACGTCCTCTGCTATACCAACGACCCGATACACGCGACCTTCCGCGTTCAGCACCGGAAACGTTCTGACTCGCATCCACCGGATGGAGCCATTGACGTCGATCGCTCTCAGCAGCTGATCGTAACCACCTTGCGTCGTCTGATTGGTCGCCTGCGTGGCCCGCACCACATCGTCTGGATGCGTGGACTTGAAGAACTCCCGTATGTGGGCACCCACGGGCACCTTGTGTCCCGTGATCCGTTCCCAGACATCGTTCAGATAGAGAATGGTGCCGCTGTCCGCATCACGGACCCAGAGGAAGTCCGAAATGTGATCGGCGAGTTGGCTGAGCACATCGCCGGAGCGTGGCGCTTCCGCGCCTGCTACCGTATTCTCGTCTGCGCTCCCGGCAACCAACAGCGGTCCGCCGGCGGCGGGCCGATCCGTTGACCACTGGATCCTGCGGTATTGCCCATCGGCATGGCGCACACGGTTCGTGATGTTCGCGACCGCCCCTTCGACCGACAACCGCCGGAGGTGGAGGGCGGTGGCGGTGACGTCGCTGCCGTGAACAAGAGCCAGAAACTCCTTGCCCTGAAGCGCGGCCGTTTCCCACCCGAGGACACGCCTGCACGAGGCGTTCGTGCGGACGAAGCGCCCTTCCTCGTCGAGAACGCAGAGCAGATCCGACGACAGATCGAAGAAGCGCTCGAAGTCAACCGTCGGCATTCGTCAGTCGCCCCGCCGGCCAGATGTGGCGCGCCTAAGACTAGCCTAAGAACCGGGCGACGTCAGCGCGCCGCAACCTCTTCGATCTCGGTTTTCGTCGTCGCACCCGCCTTCATCTGCAATCGCCGGTACCACCAGGCCGTGAGGAGCGGAGTCAGGATCGCCGTCACGATGACCGACGCCGTGACCTGAACAGTCGCCGCCGCGGCCACCGGAGCAAACGACGAATCGGCAAGGGCCACCGCCTGCGGCACCGCGGCTGAATTACCGGCGGTACTCGACGCCGCCGCCCCCGCGATACCTGAACCACCCAGCAACCGATCGACGGCAATGCACACGACACCGGTGACAACCAGCACGGTCAGGCCGAGCACCACGCCGGGAAGACCGGCCGTCACGACCGCCGTCAGATTGATGGTCTGCCCCAGCGTGAAGGCCATGAACGGGATGATGATCGGCTCGTGCGATCCGAAGAACTCCTTCAGTTCTTCGTCGAGATTACCGAGGATCGCGCCGGCGACAATCGGCGCAATCACCGACACCATCGTCAGCCACGGGATGACCGCGAGCCCGGTTCCGACGAAGATGAGCATCGTCAGGAACGGACCAGTCTCGACGCTCTGCACGACGTAGGTCCCGGAGTCCTCCTTGTTGCCCATCACGCCGGTGAGCGCGAGGAACATTCCACCGTTGGTGTCGCTCATGGCCACCATGACGGCCAGTGTGCTCAAGCCGATGATGTCACCGCCGAACAGGTGGGCGACCGCCAGGGCAAAGAGCGTGGCGGTGCCGACCTTGGCCGTGAGGAGGCCGAACCCGCGCGCGAGCATCCGGGGCGCTGCGCGAATCGTCATCTTCGTACCGACGGTGAAGAGATACATCCCGAGGACCGTCGGGTACCCCACCCCGCTCAGCGCCTGCGTGAAGCCGCCAATCTGCAGCAACGTCGGGAAGAACGTATTGATCACCATGCCGATGAAGAGCGGCACGACCATCAGCCCGCCTGGCACGCGCGTCACGAACCTGTAGATTTTCATGTGCTACCGTTCGCCTCTCAGAATGTGTGCCGAGCGGCCACCGCCCGTCCACCAGCCTGTCCACCGAAGCGGGTAGCGCGAAGGTGGAAAACGCAACGCGCGCAGGTGGAAAGTCGGTAGACTGTGGCCCGAGTGACCGCCTGAATT
>JAICEG010000215.1 GCA_025924295.1 Vicinamibacteria bacterium | reverse complement strand
GATCTCGTGCGCCACCTGTCTCGCCATCTCGGCCCAGGCCTCGAGCCGGTGTGTGCGCTCCAGCTCGCCTCGCTGACGCTGCAGGTCGGCGGCCATGTTGTTGAACGCTTCCACGAGACGGCGGAGCTCGTCCGACGATGTGGCCGCGATGCGGGCGTCGAGATCGCCACGGGCGATGCGGCGTGTCGCACGAGTCAGCCGGTTGACTGGGTCCGAGATTCGCTCCGCCATCCGATACCCGAGACCTGCACCCGCCAGAATGAAGAGCAGGGCCGCCAGGAGCGCCCTGCGATCCAGGGTGTCGAGCTGCTCGTCGATTTCGCGCTGGCGAGAGGTCAGCGGCACCGTGAGGATGCCTTGCTGACGAACGGACAGCGGAGTGGCCGCGACCAGATACTCGAAGTCTCCGATGCGCTCGCGCGTCACCGACGCCGCGTCGCTGCGCAGCGCGAGCGCGTGATAGACGTCGGCATCCACGCGGTTTGGCAGTACGCCTGAGGCGAACAGATTGCGCTCGCTCGTCGCCAGCAGCCGGGCTCCGACGAACATGTTCACGTCCTGATCGATCAGCCGGCTGACCCACACCATCAGGTTGTCGTCCACCCCGAGTCCCAGTTGTTCCGCTCGAGGGGCCGCCAGATCTTCGATGACGCGGCCCGCTGCCGACGCGGTCCGGATGGCTTCCTGCTCGATGCTGGCTTCCATCTGAGCGGCCACGTAGTTGCGGGTCACGAGGACGAGCGCAACGACCGGCACGAACACCGCGGCCACGAAGGCGAGAAACAGCTTTCGATAGAAGCTCGCCCTGAGCTCTCTCACGAGTGCGGCCGCATCGACTTGGCGCCGACTGATCCATTTGAAGAGCGTGTTGACCACGAGGAGCAGTACGTACACGAGCACGGCCAGGACAGTGACCTCCGCGAGGTTGACCAGGTGATCGAGCGGGGCAATCACCGGAAACCCAAGCGCGTAGATGCCGCCCCGATCGTTCAGGAGGTACACGTCGTATTCCTCCTGCTGGCCGCGCTCCAGCCGGGCCCAGACTTCGGTGCGTGAGCTCTCGACCTGCTCGAAGACCTCGTCGGGCAGCCGCCAGGCGGTCGTCTCGTCGGAATAGAGCAGCGAGCGGCTCCATCCGTAGACGGCGAATTCCACGTCGCGCCCCGTGAGCCCTTCCCGCTGCTGTCGATCCGATGGCAACAGCAGCTCGACGTACGGATTTCGCGACGAGATGAAGGGCAGATTGCCGTAGTCGTCGGGCAGGGCGTGGACCACGATCGAGCCGAGCGGTGGTGCCTGTGGGTCGCTCGAACAGAAGGCACGCCCGGCATGCAGGACGCGACGCTCCTCGGCAAAGAACGGCGCAACTTCGTCGTAAACTTCCCACTCGCACGACTGTTCCTCTGAGGTGGGCGGCGCCGTGAGATCTTCGGGCAGGTTGAATGCGAATCGACTGACCAGTTTGCCGTCCGGCCCGTACAACTCAATCGACGACGTGATCGGATAGCTGTTGAGGGCGGTGTTCTGCCAGACCTGGAAGGCCGGGTCGGTCAGGACCTCGGAGCCTGGAGTGATCAGGTCCAGCAGATTCGGAAACCCGTCGATCTGCGTGAGGGTCTGTTGAACCTGCATCTGGATGTTCTGCCGCAGATTTCGCACCTGGGGTGCGTACGTCGTTTCGACGAACTCCTCTTTGGCATCACGCGCCAGCTGCACCACGGTCGGGTAGAACGCGAACGCGGGTGCGATCATCGGCAGCGTGAGCAGCGTGAGGCGGAACGCCTGCGAACTGTGGCGGTAGCGCGCGGCAAGCCGCCCGGCAGATGTGGCGAGGCCGACAGCTCCCAGGATCGCCGCCAGCAGCGGGAGGACAGGTATTCCCGATGGGCCGTCCATCAACGGCAACGCGAGCGACGGAGCGGTCCATGCGATCAGGATGGCGATCCAGATGCGCCAGTCCGTTCGCGCAATCCGCCAGCGATGGAGCGCCGCACGAAAGATCACCACGGCAAGTCCGATCGCGGCGGCATGGGCCATCAGCAAGCCAACCTGCAGCGTGATGCGCGACATCTCCCACGGATGGAGTGAGAAGTGGACCAGGTCGAGGCTGGAGTACGTGATCGTGTTGCGTAGCAACAACACGTGCCCGAAGATGACCGCGGCCACCGCAACGCCTGCCAGGAGCTGCGTGATGACAAAGGGCAGCGGAGCATCCGAGATGGCCCGACGGCGATGGCGCGTGTGCAGCCGGAAGGCTTCGACGCCAAACAACAGCAGGATGACCAGGGCGAAAAAAGCGCCGGAGGTCAGCAGGAAGTCGAACGGCGAAGTCAGTAGCGGCGCAAGCAGCGCCGATGCGTAGTCCACGCCGGAAAAGACCGCGGCATCCGACCAGTCCGCTGGAGACGCGGCACGCAGGATGACCCTGGCAACGACGATCACCCCGGCGATCAACACCATCGCCGTGACATAGGGGCGCACTGCGCGGCTGCGATTTCGCCAGTCGACCAGCGGTCCGGTGAACAGCAGCACGGTGAGCGCGAGCACCGTCAGTGCCGCTGACCGCGACGCCGCCCGCCAGCGCGTGCGCGTCGCGGCGAGGTCTTCTGACTCCACGGTCGCGGTCATCAACCGGCTGCCGGCGGGATCGTCGATGGCAAACGTCGTGTCGCCATCGGTGTTCGGCTCACCCTCGTAGCGCAGTTGCAATGAGACGTCGGCTATCCACGTCGGGAAGCGGAATGCGTCGATGTCCTGCCCTTGCAGTCCACCAACCCGCCGCTCGCTCATCTCGTCATCGAGCGTGACCGGCCACTCGACGGCGATGGTCCCGAGTCGGGCTCCGTTCTCCATCACGGGGCGCACGTACATCAAGCGCAAACCCGTAGCGACCGGGGCGGCGAACCATGCCTCGTCACCCTGGAGTCGATCTGCCGGCAGATCAGTGGGCCGACCCGCCCATGCGACCGGCTCGCCATCGCTGCCGTAGATCGTGAGGGCGGTATCGACTGGGGCGTCCTGGCCAACGACAGCCGCCGTGCTCGTAAGTAACCCTCTCACCGCATCGGTGTTGCCCTCGATCGCGGCATGGACCGTAGCGGAGTCGCCAGCCGCGAGCGCCATGTCGCGCAGTCGCGTCGCCATGCGCTCGAACGAGGCGCGGACTTCCGCCTCGACCTTCATTCGCATGGCAACGTCATCGACCCCGAGCACGGAGCGGCGTGCGAACCCGCCTGCCGCCAGGATGAGCAAGGCCACGATGACGCCCCCGGCAGCGATGCGCAGCAGCGAGCGCCAAAGCATGAACAACATTGTAGATTTCGGATCGGTGAATGTTGATTAGTTTGTGAGTGCTGCTTGGCGATTGGCGATTCGAAAGGCTTGGAAACCAGGGATTCGCAAGGGGACGTTGATTCGGGAGTACCATTGAGACACCCCCGTGTCCTTCGCCTTCACGATCAAGGATGTACTCAAGCGTGGTGCGCTGGTTGCGGCAGCCAACTGGCCGGTCGCGATCGTGCAGGCTACTGCTGACTCGTTATTCAAGCTACTGGTTGCAGCGCCCCTCATCGGCGGCGTGTTCCTGGTCGCGCTGGTCGTCGGGGCCGAGCCAATCGAACTCATGTCGCTCGAGTGGCGACAGCTGGCGACGACAATCGCGTCCACACTGCTCGTGCGTCCGGCGGTACTGGCCGCCTGGCTTGCGGCGTTGGCCGTCGTGCTCGTCGGAGGGTCGTTGTTCGTCTTTCTCGTCAAGGGAGGGACAGTCGGAACAATGGCGAGAGGCGAACGCGATGCCGGCCCCATCGAGCGCCCGCCGCTGATGCCTGAATCGCTCGCGCGAGCGTCGGCGTTTTCCGTAGACCTGTTCATCGAGTGCGCACAGAGCCTCTTCCCGAGGTACGCGCGCCTCGGGTTCGCCCTGATGGGCGTGTATCTGCTGTCGGGAGGCGCCTACATGGCGCTGCTGGCTCGCACGGCGGGAGATAGCTGGGGACTCGCGGCCCTTCTCACCGCCGCCTTCGTCTCATGGATCACCATCGTCAACCTGTTTTATCTGCTGACACAGATCGTCATTGCCGCTGACGATTGCTCCATCTGGACGGCGGCCCTGCGCGTGACGGCGTTTCTCAAGCGGCGACCGCGCACCGTCGGCAGCGTGTTCCTCGTCATCCTTGGCCTCGTCGTGCTGGCAACCGGCGCCTCGGTTCTCGCGACTGCGGCTCTCTGGCTGGTTGGCTTCGTCCCCTTCATCGGGCTCACGGTGCTTCCATTGCAGCTGCTGGCGTGGGTGCTGCGCGGCCTGGTCTTCCAGTTCATCGCGCTCGCCTCGGTCGGCGCCTACCTGAAGATCTACCGCGAGGAGTCGGCCGAGACCGTGGTGCAGCCGCTGGCTCCCGCCAAAGTTTCATGACCGATTACACGAAGTTTCTGTCAGCCACCGGACGCCAGCTGACTGAGTCGGCGATCCGCCGCATGGGCACCGTCGTCGCGCAGACGGGGGATGTGGTCTCGTTTGCTCCGGGCTATCCCGACGCGTCGCTCTTCCCGTGGACTGAGCTCCGCGAGATCGGCACCGGGCTGCTCGATGGTCACGACGCCGACGCGTTGCAGTACGGACCGACGCGCGGTTACAAGCCCCTGCTCGAGTCCGCGTTGCGCGTGCTCGAATCGCGGTCGGTGCGAGCCACACTCGAGCAAATCATCGTGACGAGCGGATCGCAACAGGGCATCGATCTCATCGCGCGCGTCCTCATCAGCCCTGGCGACGTAGTGCTGGTCGAGCTTCCAACGGTCACGGGAGCGATCGCGGCGTTCAGGAACGCGCAGGCGGAACTGGTCGGAGTCGAACTCCAGGACGACGGGATCGATCTCGACCACCTCGACGAGGCGTGGCAGCGCGCGACGCGCGCGGGCAAGGTGGTCAAGCTGCTCTATCTCGTTCCGAACTTTCAGAACCCGACCGGGTCGCTCCTCGGTCTCGCTAAGCGCGCGCGCGTTCTCGAGTGGGCCGAACGTCGCGACGTCCTGATCGTCGAGGACGATCCGTACGGATTGTTGTATTTCGACGACGTCGCGACGGAAGCCGAGACGAGGCCCATTGCCGCGGACGACCGAACCGGGCGAGTGCTGTATCTGAGCACCGTCTCGAAGATGCTGGCGCCCGGCTTCCGGGTCGGTTGGATGAAAGCGCCCCAGGCGCTCATCGAACGCTTCGATACGGCCAAGCAATCAACAGACCTGACTTCGGGAATCCTCGATCAGCACATCGTCCATGAGGCGCTCCGCCAGGGCGTCGCTGACCGTCTTGCTCCACAGCTGCGCGAGGTTTACCGTCACAAGCGTGACGTGATGTCGCAGGCAATTCGGGCCCGGCTCGGCACCCGACTCACGTGGTCGACGCCAAAAGGCGGCTTCTTTCTGTGGGCCACGCTCCCAGACGGGTGCACCGACACGATGCTGCTCGAACGCGCGTTGCAGCATGGTGTGATCTTCGTGGTCGGCAGCGCCTTTCACGTCGACGGCAGCGGGCACAACACGATCAGACTGTCGTTCTCCGCGCCGTCTCCCGACCGTATCGAAGAAGGAGCACGGCGCCTCGCGGCAGCGTTCGGCTGATCCAGTTCACTTCGCGCGGACGCGCGCGTTACTTGTCCGAGGTCGGAGATGACTGATGCGCACTGGGGGTCGCAATCGGCTCCCGGTTGAGCGGACGACCCGGCAAAGCCTGAATCGGCGTCAGCGGTAATTCGCGAAACATCATCCCCGTCGGCCGCAGGCCAATGGCGCGGGCATCGCGTGTCACGACGATCATCGCAACCCGAAAGGGGTCAGGCGTCGTGTCGACCAGAGGCACTCCCTGGAGATCCGCAGCCGCTGAAAAGGTGCCAATCGGCTCGCCGGTCACGGCGTTGAAGGTCGCCAGCGTGGGATTGTTCCCTGTGATGATCACGATGCCACCGAAGGTGGATGGCGGAGCGATCGTGCGCGTCGAGAGATCGCGTTTCCAGACCTGGTTGCCGCTGCCGCGGCGCAGCGCGCGGAGCAGATTGTCGAGCGAGGCGACGAATAGCAGCCGCTCGTCGGCAGCTGCACCGACGACGTCTCCGCCGGCACGCCAGCGCGGCCACACCAACCGGCCATTGGCCGCATCGAGTGCGTAAAGGTGGTTGTCGGTCGATCCGACGAAGACGCGATCGTCTGCAATCGTGGGGCGCCCGAGCGTACCCGACAGCTCGCGGTCCCACACGGCTTGGCCATCGGTCAGCGCGAAGCGGCTGAGACGATTGCCACCAGCAACGACGACTCCGCTTGCGTCCGCGGTGAAGCTCGGGGACATGAGCTGCCAGCCGACGTCACGTCGCCAGACCTCGGAACCGTCTGCCGTGCGCAGCGCGCGCAACTGGTCGGGCTTGACCAGCAGGAGCAGTGTGTCGTCCTGGAGGATCGGAGCAGCGATCAGTTCCGCGTCGAGACGCGAGCGCCAGATCAGGTCCCCGCTGTCGGTCCGCACGGCCTGGGTCTCACCGTTGCCGATGGCGTAGAGAACACCGTCGCCGCCGACGACCGGGGCCCACGAGGTCGGCAGGGTGATCGACCACACGCGCTCACCTGTCTCTCGATCGATCGCCACAACGTCGCCTGACTGGAGAGGGATGTAGGCGCGTGACTCATCGAGCGCGCCTTGAGCGGCAGCGGGTGCGGGAAGCGCGACGGTCCATGCCTGCTCGGCGGGGAGCAGAGGGACCGGCAGCGGCTTCTTTTCAGGCTCGCGCTGCGCCGCCGCGATTGGCTGAGGGCATGCGCCCAAGCAGAGGCACAGCAATAAGACGTACGTTGAGAGCGATTGAGCCACTATATGTTGTGGGATAATACCGCGTCCGTTGCTCGGCCGCGCCTGAACGCAAGGCACTCCATCGTGTCACACCAGACCATTCTCGTTCTCGACTTCGGTTCGCAGTACACGCAGCTCATCGCTCGCCGGCTGCGTGAACTTTCTGTCTACTCAGAGATCGTCCCCTTCAACACCCCATTGAGCAAGCTGCGGGAGCGGGCGCCGGTCGGACTGATTCTGTCCGGTGGGCCAAGCAGCGTATCGGACGAGGGCGCGCCGATGTGCGACGCCGGCTTGTTCGATCTGGGAATCCCGGTCCTCGGCATCTGCTACGGCATGCAGTTGATGACCCGGACGCTGGGTGGGGAAGTGCGTCGGTCGGGGCATCGCGAGTTCGGTCATGCCCACGTGCGCGTGACGCGCAACGGCGGAGGAGAGACGCACCGCGAGCCGCGCCTCTTTCACAGGGTCCCGAGCGAACTGCGGGTCTGGGCAAGCCACGGCGACGACGTGGGAGCGGTGCCGCCCGGGTTCGCCGTCGTTGCGACGAGCACCACCGCGCCGATCGTGGCGATGGAAGCGCCGGAACGGCAGTTGTACGCACTCCTGTTCCATCCCGAAGTCGTGCACACCGAGCACGGTGTCGAAATCCTCCGCAACTTTGCCTACGGCGAGTGCGGCTGCACCGGCGACTGGACGATCAGCTCGTTCATCGAGGAATCAACCGATCGGATTCGACAGCAGGTCGGTACCGGCAAAGTCGTATGCGGTTTGTCGGGAGGTGTGGATTCTACCGTCGCCGCGCTGCTGATCCACCGGGCGATCGGCGATCGTCTGACCTGCATCTTCGTCGACAACGGGCTGCTGCGGCACGACGAAGCCAATCAGATTCAGAAGCGCTTTCGCGACAAGCTCCATCTGCCACTCGACTTCGTCGACGCCACCGATCTGTTCCTCGAGCGGCTCGCGGGAGTGATCGATCCCGAACAGAAGCGCAAGATCATCGGCGGCACGTTCATCGACGTCTTCGAGAAGCGCGCGAACGAGCTCGGTGGTTTCGGTTTCCTCGGGCAGGGCACGCTCTATCCGGACGTCATCGAGTCGGCCTCGGTCCACGGTCCGGCAGTGGTGATCAAGAGTCATCACAACGTCGGAGGTTTGCCCGACCGGATGAACTTCAAGCTCGTGGAACCGCTGCGCGATCTGTTCAAGGACGAAGTCCGGCGCGTGGGTCAGGACCTGGGGCTGGAGCGCGAGTTCGTCGTGCGGCAGCCGTTTCCTGGACCCGGCCTGGCGGTTCGCCTGCTCGGCGAGATCACGAGGCCGCGCCTCGACTTGCTGCGCGCCGCGGATCGCATCGTGGCCGACGAGATTCGCCGCGCGGGCTGGTACGAACGACTGTGGCAAAGTTTCGCCGTCCTGCTGCCTGTACAGAGTGTCGGCGTCATGGGCGACACGCGGACGTACGAATACACGGTTGCGATCAGAGCGGTCGAGAGCCTCGACGGTATGACAGCCGACTGGGCGCGTCTGCCTCATGATCTGCTCGCCGCGATCTCGTCGCGCATCGTCAACGAAGTGCGCGGCATCAATCGCGTGGTCTACGACATCTCATCGAAACCACCCTCGACCATCGAGTGGGAATAGTCGGTAATGCCTGAGTTCACGCACCTTCACCTGCATACCGAGTTCTCGTTGCTCGACGGCGCCAGCCGCGTGGACGAACTGCTCGATGAAGCGGTGAAACTGAAGATGCCGGCGCTCGCCGTCACCGAGCACGGCAACATGTTCTCGTCGGTGGTCTTCCACGATCACGCGCGTGAGCGTGGTCTGAAGCCGATTCTTG
>JAICEG010000214.1 GCA_025924295.1 Vicinamibacteria bacterium | reverse complement strand
CGACCCGCTCAAGCCTGAACGGGTGGATCACATCGTCATCGCACTGCTGTGCCTGGGCGCGTCGCTCGTCTCCATCGTGGTCTCGGTCGTGCACGGCGTGCAGTTCCTGAGATAGATCGGAGAGAGGCATCGTGAGAATCGCGTATCAGGGAGAACCGGGGGCTTACAGTGAGGCGGCGGCGCTGCAATTCGGCGGACCCGAGGTCGAGACGCTGCCCTGCAAGTCGTTCGACGAGGTATTCGAAGCGGTCGTCAAGAAGCGCGCGACGCATGGCGTCGTGCCTCTCGAGAACTCGATCGGGGGCACGATTCATCGCAACTACGACCTGCTGCTCGATCACGAGCTCGGGATCACCGGCGAGGTCGAGCTCGACATCGTGCACTGCCTGCAGGCCTTGCCCGGCACGACGATCCAGGACGTCAAAACCGTCTACTCGCATCCGCAGGCGCTGGCACAGTGCGAGCGATACCTGAAGGGGCTCGGCGTCGTGGTCGAAGCGGTCTACGATACCGCCGGCGGCGCCAAGCTCGTGGCCGAGAAGAAGCTGACGGACGCTGCGGCGCTCGCCTCACACCGGGCGGCCGAAGTGTTCGGCCTCCAGGTGCTGCAGGAAGCCGTCCAGGATTTCGAATACAACATCACGCGTTTCGCCATCATCGGCGGCGTCGCGCCACCCGACGCCAACAAGACGACGATCGTGTTCGCGCTGCCGAGTACACCGGGGGCGCTGTTCAAGGCGCTGAGCGTGTTCGCGCTGCGTGACATCAATCTCACCAAACTCGAGAGTCGTCCGATGCGCGGACGCCCGTGGGAGTACCTGTTCTACGTCGAGGTCGACGCGCGGCGCGATGACCTCGGCTGCGGACGCGCACTCACGCACCTCGCCGAGTTCGCCAAGTGGACTCGCATCCTTGGGAGTTATAAGGGGGCGGAGAGGAAGACAGCCACGTAGGTCCCTGGTCCTTCGTGCTTGGTTCCTGGTCCGTCCCGGGTCCTGGGTCCTTGGTCCGTCCTTGGTCCGCGCATTGGCATTCGAAATGCTCCCGTAGATCGACGTGGGCGTTTATCGATTCGAAGATCTGCGCGTCTGGCAAGCCGCGAAGCAACAATCCGATCGCGTTGGGGCGCTGCTGAAACGGCCCGAGTTTCAACGCGATCGGGAGCTATCCGAGCACATGAATGGCGCCGCGCTCTCGGTGATGTTCAACATCAGTGAGGGATTTCTGCGACGTCGCGACAATACCTCTCCTCCGCCGAGACTGCCCCGCTCATCGAGCTGAACGAACGCATCGCGAAGATGCTTCGCCGCTGGCAAGCGACACTGGAGCCTGGCGACCAGAGAGGAAATCAGAAAAAGCAGCCGAGACGCACAGGCGGAAAAGGGGCCACGGACCAAGGACAGGTGTAGAGTCCCCCCACCCCTCCGATAAACGGGTAGTGACACCCCAAGTCATAGCCGGCAACACGCAGTCGAATTTGAAAGTGGCGTGGTTCTTCGCCGTGCTCTGGAATCTCGTCAGCGCTCCGATGTTCGTCGTGATACCACGCGAAATCGAGCGCAACCCGATGGTGGTGATTGGCGGGCTGTTTCCGCTGATCGGGGTCGGGCTGCTCGTATGGGCAGTCATGACGACGCTGCGCTGGCAACGCTTCGGGCCATCGCGGTTCGAGATGAGCCCCGCCACTCTCGGGGGCCGTCTCTCCGGCACCATCCACACCCGGCTCGCCGTGGGTGAATTCCGGTCGATCCGGATGCACCTCACGTTGACGTGCCTCGAGCGCATCACCAGGGGCGCCGGCAAGAACCGCCGGACGACCGAGACCATCCTGTGGCGCGAGGAATACACGGTGCCCGATGGGCAAGTCGGCTTTGGTGCGTTCGGCGCAACCATCCCGGTGCGCTTCGCGCTTCCCGCCGACGCGCGCGAGACGACGGTCGTCGGGCGCTCGAACGGCATCCTCTGGGTACTGTCCGCCGAGGCCAACATCCCGGGTGTCGATTTCAAAGAAGACTTCGACGTGCCGGTCGGGCGCGGTGAGTCGACCGGCGCTCCCGGATCGGCGGGCTTCAACGCATTTGCACCCGCGCGAGAGGCGATCTCGACGGTCGATCTCGCGCAGTCGGGCATTCACGTCAACACGACCGCTCACGGCACCGAGTACTACTTCGAGGCTGCGCGCAATCGCAGCTTCGCCGCTGGCACGTCCGTCTTTCTGCTCCTCTGGACCGGCTTCCTGTGGCTGCAGTACTCCCTCGAAGCGCCGTGGATCTTCATCGCCGTCACCGGCTTCTTCGAGTTGCTCATCCTGCTCATCGTCGGAGAGCTGTGGTTCGGATCGACGACGGTCTCGATCAGCTCAGAAGCCGTGAGACGACGAGTGGGGATGTTCGGAACGGGCGCGACGCGCGTCATTCCAGCTCAGAGCGTCAAGAAGCTGGACCTGCACATCAGCATGCAATCGGCCGGACGCGCGGGCACGCCTTATTACGAGATCAGGGCCACGCTCGATACCGGCAAGCACAAGCACCTGGGCTCCGGCATCCGCAACAAGCGGCACGCGGAGTGGCTGGCGGACAGGATGAAGAAAGAGATCGGTCTCGCGGCGTGAAGACGACAGCCGCAATCGATCCCGCTATCGCTTTGGCGCACCGGGGGGACGCGGCCAGAGCGAGCTCGGCTGGATATGCTCGGGAAACATCAACTTTGGTATCCAGAGCTGATGGGCTCCGCCAATGAGGATCACGTCGTCCTCATCGCGAAACTCCGGTTGCCCGGCAGCCTTGCCGGCGAAGCACCACGTCGGCTGTTTCAATGCCGCCACGATGAGGTGAGTCATCGGGTTGTTGAACCTGTCGGAGATCGCCGTTCGTGCGCGCAGGTAGTCTCGAATGGGCTTGCGAATCCGATGCGCCCTTCGCGCCGAGACCCAGAAGCCGTCGAACACCTCGCCGTTCGGGAGGTCCATCGACTCCACGAGCGACCACCAGGGCGACACCGCCACGCCCGGCGGAAGGGGACCCGCGGCCAGTCTGAACACTCGCGTCCCCTGCGGCAGTTCGATCTTCGCGGGTGCTTTGAGGAACGCCGCCTTGTGTTCGCGCGGCATGGCGTCGATGGTGACATCGTTGTTGTGCGCCATACGTGCCGTCTTCAGAGCGTCCGCGTCTGCCCGCCGTCCGCGTCGACGATCGCGCCCTGACAGAACGCGGCCTGCGGCGAGGCCAGGAAAGCCACAAGGCGAGCGATCTCCTCGGGCTGGCCGAATCGCGCCACGCCAAACGCCTCTGCCATCTGCTGCTCGGCATCAGTGGGATTGAGGTGATGCTCGGCGGCAAATGTCTTGAGCCGGGTCTGCAAGCGATCCGTGGCGATGCCTCCCGGGTTGATCGCATTCACGCGCACGCCGTCCTTGACGCCGCGATCGGCGAGCACTTTCGTCAGGTTCATCAGCGCCGCGTTGACTGCGCCACCGATCGCGAACTCCGCCGAACCGGTGCGGCCACCGATACCGATGATGTTGATTATGCCGCCCGACGAGGCCTGCAGGTGCGGCCATGCGGCGCGACTGAGTCGCACCGCGGCATAGAACTTCAGCCCGAAGCCTTCGGCCCAATCCGCTTCGGACAGCGTCAGGAAGTCGCCGCGTTTGGTCGACCCGGCGTTGTTGACCAGGAGATCGAGCCGGCCGAATCGCGCCATCGTCGCAGCGACGACAGCCGCGGGCGCATCGGCATTCGTCAGGTCCGCCGCCTGCACCAGGCAGGCATCGCCCATCGATGACGCCAGTTCGTCAAGCTGCGCTCGCGATCGAGCGACGACGACCAGGCGCATGCCCTCGTGCGCAAGCGTTTGCGCAATGGCGCGACCGATACCCTTGCTGGCGCCGGTCACGATGGCTACCTTGTTCTGGAGGCCGAGATCCATGCGCTACGGTTTCTTGTCGAGACCGTCGAAGGGACCGGCCGAATAGACGATCCTGCCGCCCACCATGGTGAGCACCGACTCGAGACCACCGACCTTCTCGACCGGAATCGTCATGTAGTCGTCGGACAGCACGGCCAGGTCGGCAAGCTTGCCGACTTCGATCGATCCGCGCTCGTCATCGTCGAATGAAAACCACGCACTCCCGAGCGTATAGAAGCGCAGCGCGTCGAGCCTGCTTGGGATCTCCTCGGGCCCGCGCATGGCGGCGCCGCCCACCGTCTTGCCATCGAGGAGCCACTGCAAAGCGGTGAATGGATTGTAGGAGGCGACGCGATGCGCATCTGTCCCTGCGCCGACGACAACGCCCATCTTGCGCGCGGTCTCGACGGGAGGCGTGCGTCGCGCGGCGTCCGGTCCTGCCTGCTTGATGAACTGTTCTCCGCCGAAATACATCGCGTCCTGCATCGTCCATCCCACACCAAGGGCTTTCATCCGGTTCAGGCTCTTCTCCGAGGCGTCGTTCAGGTGCGCAATCGACCATCGAAGCTGGGCGATCGGGATCTCCTTGTTGACGCGCTCGAAGATCGTCAGCAGGTGGTCGACCGACGCATCGCTGCCCCAATGCATCGTCAGCGACATCCCGCGCTCGGCGGCCCAGCGAACGATGCGGTAGTAGGCGTCCTTGTCGGCTTGCGAGGGAGCATTGTTGTTGTTCATTGCCAGCGTGATCCGCTCGCCGAGGCCGTTGAATCGCAACGTGTCGTCGCCGAACCCCATCGGGAGGAGGCCCGTGAGTTCCTGTAGCTCCTCGAACTCCTTGCCGGCCGTTTGTCCATTCAGCGTGTACGTCACACGGACCGTCATCGCCTTGTCGCGCCACACTTTGAACAAGGCCTGGTAGTCAGTCGAGGTCAGGTTGTTGCCACCGGGATCGCCGGCGCCGGTGATCGCCAGGCGATTGAGCTCGCGAAAGAACTCTTTCGTTCCCTCCACCTGCTCGGCGAACGTCGGCTTGGGAAGCCGGTCGAACAGCGCGACGATCGCGTTCTGCGCGCCGGACACCGCTCCGGTCAACGCCCCATTCGCATCTCGCTCGAATCGGCCACCGGGTGGCAGGTCGGCCTCACTCGAGAGAGCGAGCGCTTTGTGCGCCGGCGGCGTCAGCATCGACCAGCCGTAGCCGAGCTGCACATACACTGGGTTGTTGGGCGCGACGGCCATGAGCTCGGCCTGCGTCGGCCGGCGATTCTCCTCGAACTGCTGCACGTTCCAGCCGCCCGCCACGATCAGCCATGAACCCGGCTTCATCGTGCGCGCCGCCGCGCGGATGCGGCCGAGCGCCTCTTCGAGTGAGCGTGCGCCAATCCAGTTGACTTCCGTGCTGAAGCTCAACGCGGCGCGAATCGCGTGCAGATGGGAATCGATCAGACCGGGAATGACTGTGCGTCCGCGCAGGTCGATGACGCGCGTGCCCGGACCGGCCAGTTTTCGAATGTCGTCAGCTGACCCGACCGCCGTGATACGGCCATCGGCGATGGCAACGGCGGGCGCGACGCTCGATTTCGCATCCAGCGTGAGGATCTTGCCATTCAGCAGGATGGTGTCCGGGGTCTGGGCCCCGGCCACGCTGGCAAGACAAAGCAGAAGAGCGGACAGGCAGATTCCGCGCATGCCCGCGGATTGTACTCGCTAGAACCCCTTCCCCAATTGTTCTTGCAATTTGTCGCGATAGCCGCGGCTCAGTGGCAGGCGGGCACCGTTGCGCAGCACGACGACGTACTCGCCGTTGAACCAGGGCTGCAGTTCCTTGATGCGCTCGGTGTTGACGATGCGCGAGCGATGGATGCGGACAAACCGCTTGGGATCGAGCCGCGCCTCCATGCGGTTCATCGTTTCTCGAAACAGGTGTGACTCCTCACCCAGGTGCAGCCGCACGTAGTTCCCAGCCGCCTCGATCCAGTCCAGATCGCCCGTGCGCAGGAAGAACACCCGGCCACCGGACTTGACGATGAGCCGATCGAGCTTGGGCGCCTCGGGCTTGATGTCGTTCACCAGGGCCAGCAGCCGACGTCCGAGATCACCGGCCCGCCGACGCTCGAGATGCGCACGGGCATGCGTGAGGGTCTGACGAAAACGGTCGCGGCCAAACGGCTTCAACAGGTAATCGAGCGCATGCACCTCGAACGCTCGGAGCGCGTACTCGTCGTAGGCGGTCACGAAGACCACGGTCGGCATCTTCTCCGGACCGATGGCTTCGATCACACCAAACCCGTCGACACCGGGCATCTGCACATCGAGAAACACGAGATCGGGCACCTGGTGCTGAATCGCCGCGACGGCCTGGGCGCCGTCACCACACTCACCCACCACTTCGACATCGTCCTCCTGCTGCAGGAGCGACAGCACGCGCTCGCGCGCGATTGGCTCATCATCGACGACCAGGGTTCGGATCCGACTCATGCAACGCTCTCCATTCGGGATTCGGAACTCGGCACGCGGGTTTCGGAATCCGGTCCGAGCGGAACGACAATCGTCACCAGAAGGCCACCGCCGGGTGGTGTCTGGAACTCGAAGCGATGGCGGTCGCCATACAGGTTCTCGAGACGGGACCGGGTATTGGACAACCCGACACCCGAATGAAAGGCATTCAACTTGTCTGGCGACAAGCCGACGCCGTTGTCGCGCACCGTCAACACCAGGCCGCCGTCGACTTGACGGGCAGCCACGTCGACGCAGCCCACGCCAACCCGCGGCCCGATGCCGTGGCGCAAGGCGTTCTCGACGAGCGGCTGAAGAATCAAGTTCGGCACGGGGGCGTCGAGCACTTCCGGTTCGACCTCGATATTGACTTGTAGACGATCGCCGAATCGTGTCTGTTCAATCTCGACGTACTTGCGCAGGAAGTCGATTTCATCGGTCAGCGGCACCTGCTGTGTTCCGACGCGATCCAATGTCAGGCGCAGCAGATCGCTGAGCTGCACGAGCATCTCGTCGGCGGCATGGACGTCGCGATGCATCAACGCCGAGATCGTGTTCAACGTGTTGAACAGAAAATGCGGGTGGAGCTGACGTTGCAGCGCTTCGAGCTGTGCTTCGGCCAACTGCGTCTGCAGTTGAGCGGCGGCGATCTCGCGCTCCTGCGACTCGCGATGGTAGTCGAGCGCATGAACGAAAGCCACCAGCGCCCAGTAGGTCATCATCTCCCAGTCGAAGTTCAGGAAGAACCGGTCGCGGAAGTACATCCACCAGTCGGCGCCCCAGCTGAAGGTGCGGGCGGTCAGCGTGTTGATGACGACACCACGGGCTGATGTCGCGAGCGCCACGTGCGCGGCGGTACACCCGACCACGCCAAGGATGTGAATCAGCGTCGCGCGTCGCCAGTTGTGGCGCTCGAAACGAAAACGGCGAGCCATCCACAGGACGCCCGGCACGAGGAGCGCCCACGAATACCAATATGTGAGGTTGAGCGCGAGCAGGACGACGAGCGGCTGCTTGTTTTCCGCCGTCAGCGCGATGTAGTTATATGCCTGCAGCCCGGTGAGGACGCCAAGCACCGTGGCGATCGCAAAAATAGTCAGCGGGCTCGTCACTCGCGAAAGGCGTCCCATCAGTGAACTATCGGCCGTGGTATCCGGCCCGTCAAGCAAACGTTTGGACGAACGCCGATCAGCGGCGGTCTGCCGTCACCAGCGGATGGCACTCCAACCATTCCCACCGGCGTTCCATCACCGCTCGAAGGCATTTCAACCCAAACTGTGAGGTGGCGGGTCAAAGTGGCAATCGAGTGCCGCGACGGGTCGTGGCGCTCCCAACGTGCCTGACTGCTCAGCGGGTTACGATGCCGGCGTGAGCGTCATCCGCATCGACAACGAAGACGACGGCCGGTTGGCGGAGTTCCGTAATGTCCCCGATGCGGAACTACTCATCCGGCTTGGACTCTTCGTCGCGGAAGGGCGTCTGGTGGTGGCCAGACTGATCGGCAGCAGCTTGACGACCCGATCGGTGCTCGTCACGGAAACCGCGTTGACGTCGCTGGCGGGCGCGCTGACCGATCTGTCAGCGCCGGTCTACGTCGTACCGCAGACCGTAATGAATAGCGTGGCGGGTTTCAATTTTCACCGCGGGTGTCTCGCGCTCGGCGTGCGACCACCGGCGCGCGACTGGCGAAAGGTCGTAGTCGGGTCCGCCGGGTCGGCACCGCGGGACCCGGCCTACGCACTGCCCGGTCTGCTCGTCGCCCTCGAGCGCGTGAACAACGTCGACAACGTCGGGGCCATCTTTCGAAATGCCGCCGCGTTCGGCGTCGATGGGGTGCTGCTCCAGTCTGAGTGTGCAGACCCGCTTTATCGCAAAGCCATCCGCACGTCGATGGCGGCCTCGCTGACCATACCGTACGCCACGGCGCCCTGGCCCGACACGCTGCGCGAGCTCGCCGGAGGCGGATGGGCGACGGTCGCGATGACACCTGCCGCGCACGCGCCCTTGCTCCGCGACGTCGCCAACACGCTGACCGATCGAGGTGTCGCGATCGTGCTCGGTCACGAGGGTGAGGGATTGACGGAAGCGACTGTGACGGCGTGCACGCATCGCGCGCGTATCGCGATGTCGAACGGCGTCGACTCGGTCAACGTCGCCACTGCAGCAGCGATCGCCTTGTACGAGATCTGTAATGGGGTCGGGGGGGTTTTGATAGTGTAACCCCATTTGGGTTTGGTATTAAAAAGACCCCCCCAACCCATACGGGTGTCGGACAAGGAGAAGGGTGGCGCAGAGGCGACGTTGTG
>JAICEG010000213.1 GCA_025924295.1 Vicinamibacteria bacterium | reverse complement strand
GCGTACCTGCGGGAGTCGATCCTGAGGCCGCAAGCGAAAGTGGTCGACGGATATCAGCCGTTGATGCCGACGTTCCAGGGGCTCGTCAGCGAGGAAAATGTGATGGCGCTCGTCGAGTACGTGAAGTCGCTGCGTCCGCAGGCTGGCGCAGTCTCGAGAGTCGAATCGCACGAGGAAACAGCGAGCCCGGCGGCACCCCAGGAGAACAGGTAAGACCATGGATACGACGATGACGGCGCCGCGGGTGACGTACCTCAACCACGAGCACACCGTAGCCTCCTGGTTGCTGACCAAGGATCACAAGCGCATCGGGATCATGTACCTCCTGGTCGTGACCTTTGCCTTCTTCCTTGGCGGCATCTTCGCCTCGATGATTCGCCTCGAGCTGGCAACGCCGGCCGGAGATCTCGTCTCGGCGGATACCTACAACAAGATGTTCACCATGCACGGCGTTGCGATGGTGTTCTTCGTGTTGATTCCTGCCGTGCCGGCGATCCTCGGCAACTTCATCCTGCCCCTCATGCTGGGGGCGAAGGACGTCGCGTTCCCGAAGCTCAACCTCCTGAGCTGGTACATCTTCGTCATCGGCTTCCTGTTCACGGTCTACGCGATGGTGTCCGGCGGGGTCGACACCGGTTGGACGTTCTATACGCCATACAGCAGCCGCGCCTCGAACACGAACGTCATGGCTACAGGCCTCGGCGTGTTCATTACCGGCTTCTCGTCGATCCTCACCGGCTTGAATTTCATGGTGACGATCCACCGGATGCGGGCACCGGGGCTGACGTGGTTCCGGCTGCCGCTCTTCGTGTGGGCCGTCTATGCGACGGCCCTCGTGATGATCCTCGGCACCCCGGTGATCGCGATCACCGTGCTGGCGCTGGCGATCGAGCGCTTCCTCCAGTTCGGCATATTCGATCCCGCGCTGGGGGGCGACCCGGTGCTCTTCCAGCATATGTTCTGGTTCTACTCGCACCCCGCGGTCTACATCATGATCCTGCCGCCGATGGGTGCGATCAGCGAGGTGATCGCGGTCTTCTCGCGCAAGAGCATCTTCGGCTACTCGTTCGTCGCGTTCTCGAGCCTCGCGATCGCGATCTTCGGATTCCTCGTGTGGGCCCATCACCTGTTCGTCTCGGGGATTTCGATCTACTCAGCGCTGGTCTTCTCGTTCCTGACCTACGCCGTCGCCATCCCGTCCGCCGTGAAGACGTTCAACTGGGCGGCGACGATGTACCGTGGCGCGATCTGGCTGAAGGCGCCGATGATCTGGGCGATCGCCTTCCTCGGCCTGTTCCTGGTCGGTGGTCTCACGGGCCTCTTCACGGCCGCCCTCGGCGTGGACGTGCACCTGCACGACACCTACTTCGTCGTCGCCCACTTCCACTTCATCATGGTCGGCGGCGCGATCATGGGTTACTTCGCCGGGCTGCACTACTGGTGGCCGAAGATCACCGGCCGGATGTACTCGGACATCTGGGCCAAGGTTGCCGCCATCATCGTCTTCGTCGGGTTCAACCTGACGTTCGGCCCGCAGTTCATCCTCGGGTACCTCGGCATGCCGCGCCGCTACCACGTCTATCCCGAGGAGTTCCAGGTGTTGAACGTGCTGTCGTCGGCCGGCGCCTCGATTCTTGCCGTCGGCTATATCCTGATCGCGATCTACCTCGTGGCGTCGCTCTTCTACGGTGAAGAGGCTGGCGACAATCCGTGGCACGCAACCGGCCTCGAGTGGACGACACAGTCGCCGCCGCTGCCACACAACTTCGAGACGCAACCCGTCGTGACGGAAGAGGCCTACGAGTTTTCGAAGCGGGAGATCAAAGTTGTCTGACGCAATTGCGCACGCCGATACCCACGGCGGACACGCCCATCACCCTGATCTTCAGCATCACTTCGACACCCTGGAGCAGCAGCACGAGGCCGCCACGCTCGGGATGTGGTTGTTTCTCATCACGGAAGTGCTGTTCTTCGGCGGATTGTTCCTCGCCTACATGCTGTACCGCGTGTGGTATCCGGCGGCGTGGGCCGAAGCGAGCCTCGAGCTCGATATCGTGCTTGGAGCGTTCAACACAGCAGTGCTCATTGGCAGCAGCTTGACGATGGCGCTGGCCGTGCGCGCCGCGCAGACCGGACTGCAGCGAGCGACCGTATGGTGGATCCTCGCCACGATGGCGCTCGGGCTGGTGTTCCTGATCGTCAAGTACTTCGAATACGCAGAGAAGTTCGAGCATCACCACTTCCCCGGACCGACCTTCGCGTTTCCGGGACCGAATGGCGGACCTGCCGAGATCTATTTCTCGCTCTACTTCCTGATGACGGGCCTGCATGCGACGCACATGATCATCGGGTTCGGTATCATGGCGGTCATCGCATGGATGGCCCATAAAGGGCGCTTTTCGCCGCAGTGGTACACGCCGGTCGAGGTCAGCGGACTGTACTGGCACTTCGTCGATATCGTCTGGATCTTCCTGTTCCCGCTGCTGTACCTGGTGGACAGGGCTCACCAAGTCGCCTGAGAGCCATGGCTGGACACATTTCGCCCAAGAGCACCTACTACGCCATCTTTGCTGCGCTGATGGTCGGTACCGCCATCACTGTCGCGGTGGCGTTCGTGAACCTCGGCGCGTTCAACTTCCCGGTCGCGATCGGCATCGCGATCACGAAAGCGACGTTGGTGATCCTGTTCTTCATGCACGCGAAGTACAGCAGCACGCTCACGAAGCTGTTCGTCGGCACGGCGTTCTTCTTCCTCGCCATCATGCTCGGGCTCTCGCTGACGGACTACCTCTCACGAGGACTGAGGACCTACCCGGGCGGCGCGGCAGGCGCAGGCTACGGCGTTCGCACCGCCGCCCCACCCGCTCAACCGCGTCCGGCAGGCGCAGCCGCCGAGCACTGATATCACGTAGGGCGGGTCCTGCTTCTTGGACCCGCCGGGTCTCAAGAACAAGACCCGGCCTACGCTGCGCGCGCGCTTTCTGATACGTTTCAGAAATGCGCGCGATTGTTCTGGACGATCAGGTCAATCTGATCGCGAGTCGACCCACACCCACACCTGCCGCAGGCGAAGTTCTTGTCAGAGTGATTCGGGCTGGAGTCTGCGAAACAGACCTTCAGCTGATCAAGGGATACATGGGGTTTCGCGGCGTGCTCGGCCACGAGTTCGTCGGCGTGGCCGAGTCGGGACCACTCGCCGGACGGCGCGTCGTCGGCGAGATCAACTGCGCCTGCTGGAATTGTGAAACGTGCCGGATGGGCCTGCCGACGCATTGCCCGAATCGAACGGTGCTCGGGATCCTCAACCACGACGGCGCGTTTGCCGACGTGATCGCCGTGCCGCAGCGCAACCTTCATGCAGTGCCAGACGCTCTGTCGGACGACGTCGCGGTATTCACGGAACCAGTGGCCGCCGCGTACCAGATCCCGGCGCAGCTCACTATTCGCACGGCGGATCGCATCGTGGTGCTTGGCGACGGACGGCTCGGAAACCTGTGTGCGCAGGTACTTGCCCGGTTGTCCGACCGCGTGCTCGTCGTGGGCAAGCACCCGGAGAAGCTGTCGATCCTGTCAGCCATGGGTGTGGCGACGGCGCTGCTCTCTGATGCACTCGACCCGCGTTCGTTCGACGTCGTCGTCGACTGCACTGGTTCGGAATCCGGGCTACCGACAGCGCTGAAGCTCGTGCGCCCACGCGGCACCATCGTGTTGAAGACGACGGTCGCCGGCCAGCAGACACTCGCGTGGGCACCGTTTGTCATCGACGAGGTCACGCTGATCGGATCGCGGTGCGGCCCCTTCGATCAGGCGCTCACCGCGCTCGAGCAGGGGCACGTCAACGTGCAGCCGCTCATCTCAGACCGGTTCGACTTGTCGAGAGGACTCGACGCGCTCGCTCGAGCCCAGACAAAGGGGATTCTGAAGGTTCTGTTGGACGTGGGCTGAACGGCGGGTCCGGAAGAACAGGACCCGCCCTACCTGACTACTGCTGCGTCGTCGATCCGGCGGCGAGCTTGCTCATGAGCGCAGCCGTCCTGCCGCGCGCGAGTTCAGCTGGCGTGCGCCCCTGCTTGTTCTTCGTATCGAATCGCGCACCCTGCCCTGCCAGGAACTCGACGATGCGATCGGAGCCGCGAGCGGCGGCGTAGTGCAACGGCGTCATCCCGGCATCGTTGGCGGCGTTCACGTCGGCACCCTTGCCAAGCAGCACCTTCATGACGTCGATTGGATCGTTGCGATCGCCGGCTTCCGTAACCTCTTCGTCTCCACCACGCGGCGCGCCCAGCCCGGCGGCTGCCATCATGGGCGTCGAGCCATCCTTGATGGCGACTGACGGGTTGGCGCCGCGTTCGACGAGCAACTGCACAGCGGCGAGATCAACCGCGCGGACCGCTCGGTATAGAGGCGTCGCGCCGGCAGGGACATTGATGTTGCCCTGTGCCTGGCGCGGCGGAATCGCCTTCACGTACGGTGCATTGGGATCGGCACCCTTCTCAAGGAGCAGCCTGGCGACGTCCATGTGGCTGACACCGTGGCTCGCGTCCGACGGGTTCGGCCGATTGCTGTAGGTCGCCAGGTTCCGCATCTCCATGACGATGTACAGCGAGCCGTCGTTGGGGTTTGCGCCTTTCTCCAACAACTGCCTGGCCAGGGCGTAGTGTCCGTTGAAGATCGCGGTCTGCAACGCGGTGAAGCCGTATTGCGGTTCGGTCGCATTCAGGTCCGCGCCGGCAGCAACGAGACGATCTGCAGCGTCACTCGAACCCTGGCGAGCGGCGAAGATCAGCGCAGTCAGGCCGCCCTGCGGCCGATCGTGGATGATCCCGCCGGCGCCACCGACCAGATCCTGGAATGTGTACTCAGCGGTCCGTACGTTGACCTGTGCACCCGCTTCGATCAGTGCCTGGACGATCGATGCATGATTCTCGACGGCCGCAAGCATCAGCGCCGTCTGCCCCCGGAAACGCTCGGCAGCGTTCACGTTGGCGCCAGCCTCGATGAGAAGCTTCACCGTCTCGAGGTTGCCGGACCGCGCCGCCATCATCAGCGGCGTCTCCCCCTCACCATAGGCGGCGTCGACACCCGCCCCGGCCCTGAGCAGCGCATTCACGATCGGCGCGCTGCCGATCGAAGCCGCCTCGTGAAGCGGGGTGACACCGTAGCGGCTCGCGACGTTGGGATTTGCTCCCGCTGCAATCAGCGCCTTGACGATGTCGACGTCGTTCCAATGAGCGGCCCACTGGAGCGCCGTGGTGCCGTCGATGTTTGCAGCATTGACGTCGACTTTCTGCTTGAGGAGCGTCCTGACCGCAGTGGCATCCTGGTTCTTCATCGCGGCGGCGAGACGCGCATCCGACGGCGCCTGTGCCGCAGCGCCCACGCTCAACGCCAGCGCGACGCACGAAGACGTGATCAGCGATCGACGCATGTTACACATCGATTCTGCCGGAGCTCTGGCCGAACTTGTCCGTGTTGTATCCCGCCTTGTCCATGAGCGAGATCATCAGGTTCGAAAGCGGCGTGCTCTTCGCCATCTTGACGTGGCGGTTGCCCTGATGGCGGCCGGCGGCACCGCCCACGAGCAGCGTTGGCAGGTTCTCGTGATCGTGCTGGTTGCCGTTGGTCATGCCGCTGCCGTAGAGGAACAGCGAATGATCGAGCAGGTTGCCGTCGCCGTCGGGCGTCGCCTGGAGCTTGTCGAGGAACTGGGCGAAGAGGTCGAGATGGTAGATGTCGACCTTGATCTTCTTGGCGACCTGCTCCGGGATGTTGTTGTTGTGCGAGACCGGGTGATGGCCGTCTGCGACGCCAATCTGCGGGTAGCTGAGCGTGCTCAGCTCGCGCGCCATCATGAACGAGGTGACACGCGTCAGGTTGCCCTGGTAGGCGAGGTGCATCAGGTCGAACATGAGAGTGACGTGCTCTTCCCAGTTCTCGGGGATGCCGACGGGAGTAGGCGGCGCCTCGATACCGGTTTCATCACGCTGCTGTTCGGCGGTGACGATACGGCGTTCGATCTCGCGCACGTTGTCCATGTAGTCGGTGATTCTCCCGCGATCGCGCGCCCCGAGCTGCGCCTGCAGCTCGCGCGCGCTCTGGGCCACTGCGTCGAGGATGCTGGTGTTCTTCTCGAGCCGGGTCCGCCGCTCCTCCGGTGTGGCGCGATCGCTGCCAAACATCCGCTCGAACACGACGCGCGGGTTGATCTCCATCGGCAACGGCTGGTTGGCCGATGCCCAGCTGATCGTGCTCATGTAGGAGCAGAGGAAGTCGCCGGCGCAGCTTCCGAGATGGCTCGAGTGATCCTCGGTCGCGAACTCCATCGATGGGAACGTCGACTCGCGCCCGATCTTGTGAGCGATGAGCTGATCGACCGTGGTTTCGAGTTTCAGCAGGCTTCCCTTCGACGGGAACGTGCCGCTCAGCCACATCGCCGAGCTGACGGAGTGACCGTTCTCCCCGTAGTTGGAGAGATTCGACAGCACGGTCAGGTGCTTCCGGAACGGTTCCAGCGGCTTCAGGATCGGCGAGAACTCGAAGTTGGCGCCCTCCTGGGCCGGCGTCCACTCCCGCATGATCGAGCCGTGCGGCACGTAGATGAAGCCAAACCGCGAGGTCGGCGCCGCGGCGGTTTGAGCCAGTGCGGTGGCTGCCGGGACCATGCTGTCGAGCAGCGGCAGCGCAACGCTCACACCAAGGCCGCGAAGCACCGTGCGGCGTGGGATGGCCTTCTTCGTGATGATCATGACTCTGATCTCCTCCGCTGAAACGCCGGACTCTTGACGATACCGAGCACGAGGGACGAGAAACGGTAGTCGCTCTTGGCAGACTCTTTCAGAATGGCGCGCACGTACGGCATGTCGTAGTACTCGACACGATGACCGAGCGCGTACGTCAACAGCATCTCGGTCACGTTGCGAGCAAACATGTCAGGTCGACGCAGCAGAGCCTGGCGCAGTGTCGCGGGGCCTTCGACCGAGGAGCCGTCGGCCAGCTGCGCTGACGCATCGATAGCGGCACCGTTGTCGATCGTCCGCCACCGGCCGATCCCGTCGAAGTTCTCGAGCGAGAGACCGATCGGATCCATCAGCTTGTGGCAACCGGCGCACGCCGGGTTACGGCGGTGTTCTTCCATGCGCTCGCGCATCGAGACAGCCTTGCCCGGTGTCTCGTCGAGCGGCGGGACATCTGCCGGCGGTTCCGGTGGCGGCGTGCCGAGAAGATTGGTCAACACATACTTGCCGCGCAGTACTGGCGACGTGCGGTTGTTCTGAGACGTCAGGGCCAGGATGCTGCCGTGCCCGAGAAGACCTCGACGAGCATCGTTGCTGATCGTCACCTTCCTGAACTGCGTGCCGTAGATGTTTGGGATGCTGTAGTGGCGCGCCAGGCGCTCGTTGACGTACGTGTAGTCGGCGTCAAGGAGACGCAGCACACTCTTGTCCTCGAGAACGACACTTTCGAACAGCAGCTCGGTCTCACGCTGCAGCGCCTCACGCAGGTTGTGGTCGAAGTCGGGGAAGACGTCGGCATCGGGCTGCAGGCCCCGCAGGTTGCGCAGGAAGAGCCACTGCCCCGCGAAGTTACTGCCGAGGGCGCGGGCGCGTTCGTCTTTGAGCATGCGACGAACCTGCTGCTCGAAGACGAGCGGCTCGCGCAGGCGTCCCGCAATCGCGAGGTTCAGCAGCTCATCGTCCGGGATGCTGCTCCAGAGGAAGAACGAGAGGCGCGATGCCATCTCGATGTCGCTGACGCGATACGCCGACCCCGGCTTCGCAGTCGGAGGATCCTGTTCGACTCGATAGAGGAAGCGAGGACTGACCAGGAGGAACGTCAGCGAGCTTTCAATGCCCTGGTCGAATGTCCCACCCCGTGTGCGCTCCTTCTCGTAGAAGCTGAGAAGACGCGTCATCTCCGTCTCGCTGACAGGTCCGCGATAGGCGCGCCTGGCCACGGTGGAAAGAATCGTCCGCGCGCAGGCAGCCGCCTCGCGATCGGACGCCGGTGCGCACGTGAACACACGCTGACGGCTCGGCGAGCGCTCGCTCTTGACCGGGTTGAACGGACCCTCGACCGTCACGCGATCGAGCTCGGGAATTCCGACCGGCGTGATGGGGTCGATCCGTTCCCGCTCGAACGGTTGGAGCAGCTCGAGCGTGGTGGCTGAACTCTTCTTGATGAACGAGACACCGATCTCGTGCATCCCGGCAGTGATCGGCAGGCGCTTTTGAAAGCGCTTCTCCATCTCGTCGCCGGCGAGTGTCGGCTGTAGATAGTTGGCCTGTTCGTCCTTCGGGCCGCCAAAGCGCGCGAGCACCACCCGCTCCCCGTCAACCGTCACCTCGAGATCGTGCTCGAGCTCGAGACCGCGAATGATATTCACCGTTTCGCGATACAGACGCGGGCTGATGACGTACTCACCGTCGACCGGGAAGTAGTGCCGAATCACGATGCCACCGCGAGTACCCATCGGCAGTCCCGGAACGTGGTCGTGCTGCGAAAGATCCCCGCGGACGCGGAATGTTTCGAGCGAAGGAGTGATCGCGGGGCTCGCGACCACCTGCGCAGAGATCTTCCAGGCGGCCGACAGGTACCGGTCCATCAGCGATGTGGACACGGTGAGGACGTTCGCGTTGTTGTCGAATCCGAAGGCCTCTTCATCCGGAGGCAGCAACGCGGTCACATCGACCTGCAGTGCAAACAGATCTCGAATCG
>JAICEG010000212.1 GCA_025924295.1 Vicinamibacteria bacterium | reverse complement strand
TCCTGCACGGTGCCGTCGAGATCGTCCACCCCAAACCAGAGGGCCGCCTGGGCCAGTTCCAAGCCGGTCGCGATCCAGAACGCCTTGATGTGCGGAATGTTGTCCAGCATCAACCGCGACACGGCGTGCACGCGCAGCGTGTCCGTACCGCTCGGCGCCGGCAGCTTCCGCATCTGGTTGTTGTCAGGATGGAACGCGAGCGGAATGAATGCCTGGAAACCGCCGGTCTCGTCCTGCAGCGCACGCGCGCGCAGCATGTGATCGACGCGCTCGCCCATCGTCTCGATGTGCCCGTAGAGCATCGTCACGTTCGACCGCAGACCGAGGCGATGCGCGATGCGATGGATGTCGAGGTATCGCTCGGTCCCGCACTTGTCGCTGCAGATCTTTTTCCGCACCCGCTCCGCGAAGATCTCCGCACCGCCGCCCGGCAGCGAGTCGAGCCCGGCGTCCATCAGTTCGCGCAGGACCTGCGTATCGGTCATTCGGTAGAGATCGGCGAAGAAGGCAATCTCCACCGCCGTGAAGCACTTCAAATGGATGCCGGGACGAATCCGCTTGAACCCGCGCAGGAGGTCCGTGTAGTAGCTGAACGGAAGCTCGGGGTTCAACCCGTTGACGATGTGCAACTCGGTCAACGGTTGATTGGCGCGCTGACGCAGCTTGTCCCACGCCTCTTCGAGCGACATCGTGTACGCCTCGGGCATTCCGGGCTTGAGTCGCGCGAAGGAACAGAAGAGACAACTCGCCTCACACACGTTGGTCGGCTCGAGGCGCAGGTTGTAGTTGAAGTAGGTGCGCGTGCCGTGGCGCTTCTCGCGCTCACGGTTTGCGAGCCAGCCCACGGCAAGCAGGTCCGGCGCTTCGAACAACCGCACGCCGTCGTCGAACGTGAGGCGTTCGCCCCGCTCCAGCTTGTCGTTGATGTCGGCCAGTCCGGCCGCCTGCACTCGCGATGTCACAGCGCTCCATGCCCGCAGTTCCGGGCCAAATCCTTCGTAAATTCTAGCGTGCTATACTCGGCGCTGGAAAGCTTCAGTCAGGTGAGTGAGGGAAGTGGGTGCAACGCCCACGCGGTCCCGCCACTGTAAGCGGAGAGATTCGGTCGCACACGTCACTGGGTCAAGTCTTTGGACCGGACCCGGGAAGACAGGCCGAATCATCAGAGACTCCGCGAGCCAGGAGACCTCGCACCTGATTATCTGTCCCTGCCTTCGATGTGACGCACGCATCGGGAGGTGTTCCGGCGCGAAGGACGCCGGGAGGAGACGATGTTCCTCGCCGCCGATCGCGTTTCATACACGTACAACCGCCGCACAGGTGTCGAACCGGTCAACGCCGTGTGTGACGTCAGCGTCCGGATACAGCGCGGTTCGCTCACCGGCCTGATCGGTCCCAACGGCTGCGGCAAGACCACGCTGCTCAAGCTTCTTGCCGGCGTCCTTGCACCCGACAGCGGTCTTGTTGCGCTCGATGGACGCGACCTGGCGGGCATGTCGCGGCGCACCGTGGCGCGTCGCGTTGCCGTCGTGCCGCAGGAAACACATCCCGCCTTCGAGTACTCCGTGATCGAAATGGCGCTGATGGGCAGGCATCCCCATCTCGGTCCGTTCCAACTGGAAGGACCGGACGATCTCGCGATCGCATATGAAGCGCTTGCCGCTACCGGTACCGCGCAACTGGCAGAGCGCTCATACATGACGCTCAGCGGCGGCGAGAAACAGCGTGTCGTGATCGCCAGTGCGCTGACGCAAACACCGGAGGTTCTGCTGCTCGACGAGCCTACGGCATCGCTCGATCTCGGATTTCAGATCGAGATCGGCCTGCTCCTGCGGCGCCTGAACCAGGAACGATCCGCGACGATGGTCATGGCCACGCATGACCTCAATCTCGCCGCCTCGCTCTGCGACACGCTCGTGTTGATGCGCAACGGACGCGTGCTCGCATCCGGCAACACTCGCGAAGTGTTGACGTCGGCCATGGTTCGTCAGCTCTACGACGTCGAGGCCGATGTGCGGGTGCACGAACTCGCCGGCCACCTGACGGTGGTGCCACTCGGACGAATCGGATGATCACACTCGATTCCACTGACGCAGACGGGACGCCGCTCAAGCGGCGGGTCGTTTCCTCATCGATTCGCGGCCGGCTGGCGGCGACGATCGCCGGCTTCGGGACACTGGCGATCGCAACCTGCGCATTGGCGCCGCTCGTCGGCACGACGCCAATCAGCCTGGCGCGCGCGCTCGATCCTTCGATCCCTTTCGATCAGAACGTCGACGCGCAGATCTTCTTTGTCGCGAGGCTTCCGCGCGTCCTCGCCGGCGCATTGGTGGGATCGACGTTGGCAACAGCTGGCGTCGTGTTTCAGGCAATGCTGCGAAACCCGCTCGCCACGCCGTTCACGCTCGGCGTGTCGGCGGGCGCGTCGCTCGGCGCGATGCTGGTCATCGTCTTCGGCGGGGTGCTCACGCTCGGCCCGATCTCGACGGTGCCCGCTGCCAGCCTCGCCGGCGCCGCCGCTGCCACGGCGATGGTCTACTGGCTCGCGACGAGGCATGGCCATGCGCTCTCGACGTCGGTGCTCCTGCTCGCGGGTGTCACGCTCAACTCGTTTCTGTCCGCGATCATCATGTTCGTCCAGTACTTCGCGGACTTCGCGCAGATCTACCGGGCGGTGCGATGGATCATGGGCGATCTCGACGTCGGCGGCTTCGATCCGCTCCTCGCGTCGCTCCCGCTCGCCATCGTAGCCTTCGCGATGTTCGCGCTGCTCCCGTCATCGCTCAACCTTCTCAGCGTCGGCAAGGATGCCGCCGCCGCGCGTGGAGTCGATGTCGCCCGCGCCCAGCGGCTGGCATTCTTCAGTGCGTCAGTCGCCACTGCCGCTGCCGTGTCGCTGGCTGGGCCGATCGGCTTCATCGGCATCGTCGTGCCACACCTGGTGCGCCTGCTGGTGGGCGTCGATCACCGCATCGTGCTGCCGGCGTCCGCACTCTTCGGCGCCGCCTTTCTGGTCGCCTGCGACCTGCTGGCGCGGACGATCCTCGCGCCGGTCGAGGTCCCCGTGGGTGTCGTCACCGCAATGATAGGAGGCCCGTTCTTCCTGTGGCTGCTCGTACGCAAAAGCTGATCGCGGTTCTCGCGGTCGCGCTCGTCGTCTCACTTGCCGGCACTCCAGCGGCGCAGAACCAGGCGACCGACTCCGCGCCGAAGCGCATCGTGTCGCTCGTCCCCGCCATCACCGAGATGCTGTTCGCTACGGGTGCTGGCCCGCAGGTCGTGGCCGTCAGCAGCTTCGACGAGTTCCCTGCGGAGGTGAAGTCGCTTCCAAAGGTTGGGGCACTGCTCGATCCCGACACCGAGCGCATCCTGTCACTGCGGCCCGACCTCGTTATCGTGTACGGCTCGCAATCGGATCTACAGACGCAACTCGACCGCGCCGGAATTCGAACGTTCAGCTATCGACACGGTGGGATAGAAACCACACTTGGCACCATTCGCGACCTTGGATCCGCCACCGGCCATCGCCGGGAATCGGAGGCACTCGTGTCGTCGCTCCGCGCACGCCTTGAGGCTGTGCGGGCGCGTGTGAAAGGGCGGCCGCAACCACGCACAGTGCTGGTGTTCGAGCGACAGCCCGGGACGTTGCGCGGGATCTACGTCAGCGGTGGTGTCGGGTTCCTGAGCGACCTGCTCGAAATCGCCGGCGCCAGAAATATCTTTGCCGACATTTCTCGCGAGTCCGTGCAACCGTCGATCGAAACACTTCTCGCACGTGCACCAGAAGTCATCCTGGAAGTGCGGGCCACAGGCTTGATCGACAAGAACCAGTCGGCGGATCGCGATCCGTGGTCGGTTCTCTCCTCGGTCCCTGCGGTCAGAAACCGCCGCGTCAACCGCATGACCGGCGCCTATCTCGTCGTTCCCGGCCCGCGGCTGGGAATGGCCGTCGAAGCGTTCGCGCGGGCCATTCACCCGGACGTATTCAAATGAAGATTCTGCTGTCGTGGAGCTCCGGCAAAGACAGCGCGTGGGCCTTGCATCTCCTGCGGCAAACCCATCCGGGTGCCGTCGCCGCGTTGCTGACGACGATCAACGAGGCAGTCGACAGGGTCGCAATGCATGCCGTTCGCCACGAAGTGCTTGCCGCGCAGGCGCGCGCGACCGGCCTGCCACTCCGAGTCGTCCGGATCCCACATCCTTGCCCGAACGAGGTGTACGAATCCCGCATGGCGGAGGCCGTTGCCGGCGCAGTCGCCGACGGCTTCACACACGTGGCGTTCGGCGACCTCTTTCTCGACGATGTGAGACGTTACCGGGAGGAGCGGCTCGCCGGGACCGGGCTCGCGCCTTTGTTTCCGGTGTGGGGGCTGCCGACGGCGCGACTCGCCGAAGAGATGATCGAACATGGGCTGCGGGCCCGCTTGTCCTGCATCGACACTCGCGTCCTCGACGCCGACTTTGCCGGGCGTCCCTTCGATCGAGCTCTCCTGAACGAGCTGCCGAACAACGTCGACCCGTGCGGCGAGAACGGCGAGTTCCACACCTGCGTCATTGCCGGGCCGATGTTCGATGACGCGCTCGATGTCGAAATCGGCGAGACGGTCACGCGCGAACCTTTCATATGGACCGACCTGGGACTGCGACGGGCATGAGCCGCTACCCTTCCCGCATCGTGTGCCTCACCGAGGAGACCACCGAGACGCTTTACCTGCTCGGTGAAGGGCATCGCGTGGTCGGCGTATCCGGCTACACGGTGCGACCACCGGAGGCGCGACGAAAGCCGAGAGTATCCGCCTTCATCAGTGCGAAATACGATCGGATCGAGGCGCTGCAACCCGACCTCATTCTGACGTTCTCCGATCTTCAAGCCACGATCACATGTGAGCTCGTCAAACGCGGCTATCCGGTCGTGGCCTTCAACCAGCGAAGCATCGCCGAGATCCTTCAGATGATTCGCATCCTCGGCTCTCTGGTTGGCTGCTCCAGTCGAGCCGACGCGCTTGCCGCGGACCTCGAGCTCGAGCTCGACTCGATCCGGGCTGCAGCAACCAGGCTGCCTGCGCGGCCGCGCGTCTACTTCGAGGAATGGGATGACCCGCTGATCTCGGGTATCCGGTGGGTCGAAGAGCTCGTCGAAGTCGCTGGTGGCGATCCGATCTTCCCGGAGCTTCGTGACGCCAAACTTGGCCGCGATCGAATCGTGTCGGCAGAAGCCGTGATCGACCGTCAACCGGACGTGATTGTCGCGTCGTGGTGTGGCAAGGCAGTGCGACCTGAGCGGATCGCCAATCGTCCGGGCTGGGAGAACGTCCCGGCCATCCGCAACCGGCACATCTACGAGATCAAGTCGTCGTACATCCTGCAGCCGGGACCAGCGTCACTGACCGAGGGCGTGCACCAGCTGCATCGCATCATCGCTCGCGTCGCGGAGGACGTCGCCGACCACCGCTTGCACGCCTGAGAACACAACGACGATCTATTTCTCAGGCTTCGAGTACTTGTTGCGCGGATCCTTGCCGACGATGTGCTCGACGTCCTGGTTGTTCTCGTTGCAGATGTACTCCATCAGCTCGGTGCCGGCGTCGTACTCGTGACCGCCGTAGAGCGTGAACGGCCTGGTGTACGCCCCCGGATCGTCGATCGTGACCTCGTAGGTGAGCGTGTTGAAGTTCGGACGCGTATAGCGTTCGATCGTGCGCAGCTTCTCGGTGTGCGGATGACCGGCGAAGTCGAACCAGAACTTGTCGTTGAATCCGATGGTCTCTATCACCAGCGTGTCTCCCTCGAACCGGCCCACCGAGTGGCCGTACCACGTCGGATCCAGGTCATCTGGATCAGGGTGCTTCGCGTTCATGAAGATCTGCCGGTAGCTGTGGATGTTCCCCTCGAAGAGAAAGAAGATGTGCGTCGGGGTCTGCAGAATCCGCCATGGATACGGCGCCTGACGTGGGACGCCCGTCGGCAGACAACGTGCCTCAGGGTCGTCCTTCGAGAGCCGCTCGAGCGTGACCTTCAACGCCCAGTCCTGGATGGGCAGGGTGTCACCAGGCTTCAGCGCGTCGTTGATGTCGTAAATGAATTTGCGATCGGGCGTCCAGATACCGGAAAAATCCACCTTGCCATCAGCCGTCCGTGGAGTTGGTGCGCCCTGTCCCAGCGCACGGGCCGGCACAATCACCCACGACATCGCGATGACGATCGCAACGATGATCGACTGACGGATTGGTGCGATCACGGTGTCACCTCCACGCCTGACGGTCCGGCTGAAGTCGGACACTACGTCTGCGCCGCGAGTCCGGCTGAAGCCGGACGCTACGAGTGCAGATCATACGAGCGATCGGGCGTACGAGAACACATCTTGTGGTTCCGGGGACAGGTTCGGAAAGACCAGGTGTCGGGGCAGAACGCCCTCGCGAGTGAAGCCGCACTTTTCCATGACCCGGTACGATGCCCGATGATCGGTGTGGCACATCGCGGACAGGCGCACGACGTTCAGCTCAGCCGCCAGGTCGACCATGGCGCCCAGGGCCTCTGTGGCATAGCCCTGCCCCCACGCGTCGCGCGCGAACACGTAGCCAGTGGCGGAGCGATCCAGCGACTCCATGACCAGGCCCGCGCTGCCAAGCAGTTGTCCGGTCTCGCGCGAAAAGGCCAGCAGCGGGCCCGCCGGCCAGCGCCTCCATTCGGCCTCGCTGAAGGCGACGAACGCCTCGGTATCCGCAACCGACGCGTGGCACGGCCAACTCATGTAACGAGTGACCTCGGGATCCGCCGCATAACGTTCGAAGATGGCGCGGGCATCCGCGGGCACCGGGGCCCTGAACAGCAGTCGCGCTGTCTCGCAGAACACCTCGCTAGGCACCGAGAAACAGACCCTCTCTCACGGCTGGAATGACTCCGGACTTGCGGGCGCGCTCGAACAGGACTTCGACCGCCCGTCGTCCCTCCTGGCCAAGGTCGACGGAATACTCGTTCACGTAGAGGTCGATGTGCTTGTACATCACCTCGTCGCTCATGGCCTGTGCGTTGGCGCGGACGAACGGGAGGCTAGCCGCCCGATTCGCAAACGCATACTCGACACTGCGGCGCATGACGCGATTGACGCGTTGCCTCACGTCATCGGACAGGCGGCGATTGATGACGATTCCGCCGAGTGGAATCGCCGCACCCGTCTCCGACTCCCAGAACTCGCCGAGGTCGATGATCTTCCTCAGCCCGCGGTCGGCATACGTGAACCGGTTCTCGTGAATGATGAGACCCGCGTCGAATTTGTCCGCGAGCAATCCATCCTCTATGTCAGAGAACAGGCACTCGATCTTGTTCTGCGCTTGCGGGAACGCAAGGCTCAGGAGAAAGTTCGCGGTCGTGAACTTGCCGGGAATCGCGATGCGCAGCTTCCCCGATGCAACATCGTCAAACGAGATCGGACGCCGGGAGATCAACAGCGGGCCACAGTTGCGGCCGAGCGCACTGCCGGCGTCGAGCAGCACGTAATCGTCGGCGCAGTAGGCGTAGGCATGGAAGCTCAGTTTCGTGATGTCCGCCTCACCAGCGAATGCCGAGGCGTTCAATGCCTCGATGTCTGCCATGCGGACGGAGAAATCGAGTCCCTCGCAATCAATGCGCCCGTGCACCATCGCGTCGAACATGAAGCAGTCGTTCGGGCACGGGGAGAATCCGAGTGTCAACGTCATGATTGGAGAATCCGCCGTGCCTCGAGTGTCAGCGCCGCGATCGCTTCGTTCAGCTTCCACGCCGACCGGTTTCGCCGCTCGACGACGTTGGAGATGGCGCGCACCTGCGCGAAGGGCACGCCGTGAACCAGGCATGCGTACATGAAGGCGGCTCCCTCCATGGATTCGACATCGGGGTTGAAGCGCTCGATCACGTGCGCGATGGACGTGTCGTTCCCGTGCACGGTGCTCACGGTGATGCCTTCCACCTTCGGCAGACCGTTCATCGCGGCAAACGGCGTCGATGCGTTGACCAGTCTGCCGCCCATGAACGGGAACTCGTCATCGCCCAGCAGGTTCATCTGCTGAATCGTCAGGAAGGCGTCGCCGTCCTCGGCGCCCAGTTCGACCAGACGATCCGCGACGACATTCACGACCGAGCCGGGCGTGAACGCGCTCTTGAAGCTGCCGCACACGCCGAGATTGAGCGCCGCATCGAACTGTTCCCCACACAGCGCCCGCGAGCACCACGTCGACGTTGCGACCATGCCAATGCCGGTGATGAGCACGTCGATTTCGTGACCAGCCCCGATATATCGCGCGGATCGTGGACCGGTATCGGCTACAGGGCTGAGCCCTGCGACAAATGGGTCGACTTCGGCCGGCGTAGCCGCGACCACCAGAACGCGCACGAGATCTAGGTTACTTCTTATCCTTCGCCTTGTCGGCGAGCCAGCGGAAGAGAGAGCTGAAGTCAGCGGCGGGGGCGCGGAACTCCTGCGGCGTGATCTGCTCGAGAATCTGGCGATGCGTGGGGGCACCGTACGGCGCCGGACCTGTCATGAGGTTCGGTTCCGGAGCCCACAGCTCGATGCGGGGGGCGCGGCCGTAGACGTCGACGAAGAAACTGAGATTCAGGCCGTCCTGGTTTTCGCGGACCGACGCCTGCTGCAGTTGCCGCTGAATCCGCTCGAGGTTCACCGGCAGTTTCTTCACGTCGACGTTATCCTGCGCCGCCGCAGGAAGGGTCAACAGGAACGAG
>JAICEG010000211.1 GCA_025924295.1 Vicinamibacteria bacterium | reverse complement strand
CCGGCCCACTCTGGGCAGCCGCAACCGCGCGGGTCGCCTGCGCTGCCGCAGGGAGAGGCGTGATTACCGTCAGCGTGATCGCGAAGGTGAAGAAGCACCTGATCATTTTCATGGCCAAGGATCGTACACCGGCGGCCGTCGCACGGCATCACCTGTTCAGGTGCCTTTTTCTGAATTCTCGTTGACTAGCTTCTCGACTCGTTCAGGCACAGCGGCCATGTGAACGAGTATCTCGTCGGGATACTCCCCACCGAACTGTGGCGAGCGGATCCTCCAACCGGACGGGGCCGCTCGCTCGCCGCCATCGTCGCCCACATGCAAGGTGTGCGGCGAATGTTCGCGCGCATGGGTGGCGCGCGCCCGGGCCCCGCGCCACTCGATCGCGAGCGCGCAACGCAGCGGCAAGCGCACCCGCGATCGAGGCGCGTCAGACCCGCGTCAAGGGCATGCCCCGGCGCATCGTCGACATGCTCACCTACCTGATGCAGCACGATGCGCATCACCGCGGTCAGATCTGTTCGCAGGTGCGCGACTTCGGACACAAGTTCAGCGCCGAAGACACCATGCGCATCTGGGGCTGGAAGAAACTCACGCCACCGTCATCGCGCAAATAGATTCAGACGTCGGCGGAACGCGACTGGCCTGCGCGTGTCGAATGACTCGCAGATGTGAGACGGCTTTCTTTGTAAAGATTTGTTAACGCCGGCCGCCGGCCGTGCCCCGCCGGTCTAAGCCTGTGGTGGCACACGAAAAAAGTCGAAACGAATTCCATCCTCGCAGCAATCACCCAGAGACCATGCTCTGGGAACCAGGAGTCCCGGACGACTCGGAGGCAGTTCTGCTGGCGCACGCAGCCGCCGGCGACCTCGAGGCGTTCGGCGTGATCTACCGTCGCTATCAGCAGATCGTGTATCGATTCGCCAGGGCCATGACCGGTTCGACGGACACGGCGGAGGACGTGACGCAGGAAGTGTTCATCGCACTCCTGACGGAAGCAGGCCGCTACGATCCCGCGCGTGCGGGTCTCTCCACGTACTTGTACGGGATCGTTCGCAATCTCAGTCGCGCTCGCCTGCGGCGTGACAGCCGTCGCTTGTCGGTCGAGAACTTCGCCCTCGGTTCCCGAAACGCCGGCACAGACGACCCGTCGATTCGCATCGAGCAGGACGAGCTCGTCGCCACGATGCGGCGCGCGCTGGTCAGGCTGCCATCGAGGTACCGGGAACTGATCGTGCTCTGCGATCTGCACGGGCTCTCGTATCAGGAGGCCGCCGTCGTGGTGGGATCCTCGGTTGGCGCCGTCCGGTCGCGCCTGCATCGAGGCCGGCAACTGCTGCGACTCCGGCTGACGCGGACCTCGCGCTCGATTTCACAGCCCGCGATGGCTCCGATGAGGTTGGCGGTATGACGACTGGAAACGACGACGGTCAGCCGAGGGACGCCATGTTCGCAGCCGCATGGTCGGCGTTCGCGTCAGACGATGCGCGCACGACTGCCCCGTTCGCGCTCGAAGCACGCGTTCGAGAATCCGCACTGGCTGCGTGCGCACTCCGGCATGCGAACCATCGGATCGCACGGCGGCAGCGAATCCTGGTGGCACTCGGGACCGCTGCCACGCTCGTCCTGGTTGCTACCGGGCTTCTTGCTCGAAGAGCGGCCGCAGACAAGCCGCCGTCCGCCGCACAGGTCACGACCGAGAGCGATGTCGAGCATCAGGTGCGCGCGCTGCCGACAAACCAGGAAGCCCGCACTGACGTCGAGACAGTCCCGAATGGGGACTCCCCCATCAGAGCCAGTCGCCCGGATGCACTTGTCACGCTTGCCGTCGATCCAGTGCGGGAGACCGAGCAACTCGCCCTTGTTCTCATCCGTGTCACGCAGGACGCACTGTGGTCGCTCGGCATCGCCACGAACGAACCGGGCGCCACGGGCCTGGTCGATGTCGAAGTCCTCGTCGGTGGCGACGGCCTGCCCCGCGACATTCGCAGCATGCGAACAGTGCTGACCGACGAAGAAAGAGATTCGCGCGATTGAAGGAGTGTAATCCGATGGTTGCCACGCGACTCGTTGTCCTGTTGTCATGCTTCATCCTCGCAGCCCAAAGCGTGGGGGCGCAGGACGTCTTTCAGTTCCAGGTCTCGTCGAGTCCCGTCGCGCAGAGCGGCGACAACGTCTTCGTGGGACGGCCAGCCCCGCCCGTTGGTCTCCTCGCGGTCGAACCGTTCGATGGCGCGCGACCGGTTCTCGGGGCGCCCTACAGCGCCGATGTGGTCACCACGATCACGCAACTGCTGGCCAACGGTAATCGCATCGACAACGAGATGTCGGCGAAGGTGGCGCGCGACAGCAAAGGACGCAGCCGTCAGGAACATCAGGCACTCTTCCTCGGCGCCCTCGTAGCCGAGCGCCAGGCAGCACTGGTCACAATCATCGATCCGGTTGCAGGCACCTACATCACACTCGACCAGGAACGACGCGTGGCGTTTCGCACACGCACACGTCCCCCCGCGAGAGCGACTCGCAGCGGTGACCACATGGCTTCGGCGACACAGGCGACGCCGATTCCCGGACGCGCGACGCCTCCGACGGCCGCGACGATTCCGAGCACGCAGGCAACACCGGCCCTTCCCGCCACTGGCGACTTCAACGTGGCTGGCGGACAGGATGTGGGTAGAGGCGACGCCATCGCCAGCCGGGGCTTTGCCGTGCAGGCGGTTCCCCCTGGCGGCGATTCGGTGACCAAGCAACTGGGTGAGAAGGAGATCGAGGGCATTCGTGTCACGGGCACGCTCACGACGATGACGATTCCGGCAGAACGGATCGGCAATCAGTTCCCGCTCGAGATCGTCAGCGAGCGTTGGTTCTCGCCGGAGCTGCAGGTCGTGGTGATGAGCCGCCGTTCGGACCCGCGCTTTGGCGATACGGTCTATCGCCTGATCAACATCGATCGCTCCGAACCGTCGCAGAGCCTCTTCGAAATTCCCGCCGGCTTCCGCATCGAGCGCTGACGCCGCCTTAAGAAAACTTCACAGACGAACGCCTCCCACGACGCAATCACCAACGGACGTCGTGTCGCGAATGGGCGCGCCACGACATCTGCGCTGATGCGCGCTGCGATCGCGAAGTCATCCCGTGAGGGCGGTACGTCCTCTCGAAAGAACTCGCGATCCTCAGAGAGGACATCGTCATCGAATGGGTCGTGCATCTCTCCACGTCTCTGGCGATCACATCCGAGGAACAGCTCTTGCCACTGCGCTGATGGTGTTGATTCCGATCGGCGCCGTCGCACAGCAGGGGCAAGCGGCACCCCAGAGCAACCAGATCACTTCTGAGGATCTCGAACCGAGAACGATCGGATCGTCCGGAACCACGCTCGTCGGCATCGCTGGCTACGTCGACAAGTTCTCGTCCTCGGAGGACGCGCTTCCCGGGAACTACACCGTGCACGTCGATGTGACGCACTTCCTCACCGACAGGCTCGCCGTTCGCGGTGGCCTCGTCGGCACCGGCAGTTTCGGTGACGATGACTCCGACCAACCTACCGGCATTGGCGCACCAGCGCTGCACGGTACCGCGGGGGCGCAGTTCTATTTCACGCCTCAAAGCATGTTGAGCCTCTATTCCGGGATCGACTACTGGGCCCAGCTCACGCAGCGGGCCGACTCCGACGCCGGCTCGTTGATCGGCACGCTTGGAGTCCAGGGCGCCATGTCGTCGCGCGCCAGCATCTTCCTCGAAGGCGGATACGGCTTCGGTCTCAGCAAGGGCGAGGAGGACGAGACGTTGAGGCGGTTCGTGGCGCGTGTGGGCGTGCGCCTGAAATTCTGAACGTGAAGACGATGTCCGAACGCGCTTTCCGGCGGTGGCCCCTTCTCTTCCTCGCGCTCGCGGCGGTGCTGCTCATGGGCGCCCCCGCGCAAGCGGCCGCACAGGCCGCAGGCGCCGCCACACCGCAGGCGACTGCGGAGCAGCCGACCTTGTGTGGACAGGTGGTACCCCCACCGACGCGATTGCCACCGGCCGATCGCGGGCCCATCGTCTACTTTCTCGGTCTGTGCTTCTCAGCGCAGGGCAACGTGTCGGCGATCGAGCCGGAAACCTACATGTACTACATCCGGCTTCGTCCGAGCCGGCCTTCACAGGACGACTGGGTGCCGTACAACGACGACACGATCGACATCGCTCGTGCGGATTTCCGCCGGCTGTGGGACACGCAGTTCCTCGACGACATCACGGTCGAAGCCAACGACTACGTGTTCGCCAACGGCGTCATCGGCAAGTTGATCACATACCACCTGGAGGAACGGCCACGGATCAAGAGGGTGCAATACGACGGGACCGACACGCTGACCCGCACGAAGATCGACGAGACGCTGCGCGAGCGCGGCATCGACATCCGCCTCGATTCCTTCCTCGACCCGGCCCTGATCAATCGCGCCAAGGCCATCCTCCGGGAACTGATGGCCGAAAAAGGATTCCCCAATGCCGAGATCACGCACACGGTGACGCCGTTGGCGGGAGGACCGAAGCTGGTCGACGTGACGTTCACCGTGTCGGACGGGCCGCGTCTCATGCTCCGCGACGTCACCTTCGTCGGCAATCGGGCGGTCAGCGACGACGACCTGCTCCGCCAGATGAAAGACAACCGCGCGCAATCACTTCTCTCCGTCTTCAAGGGGGGTGGCACCTACAACGAGACCAAGTTTGCTGACGATGCCCAGAACGTCGAAGACCACTATCGCGATCTCGGATACATCGCGGCCCGAGTGGGTCAGCCGACATTGCGGCCCCTCGACGATTCCAAGGACGGGAAGTCGCGCTGGGTGCAGCTGCGGGTACCGATCACGGAAGGGCGGCGATACAAAGTCGGATCGGTCACTTTCGAAGGCAACAAGATCCTTCCTTCGGATGCGCTCAAGACGCTTTTCAAGCTGGAGGCTGGCGAGTGGTACAGCCAGCAGCGCATCCGCGAGGGCATGGAGAAGGCGCGCGAGATCTATGGCGCTGCCGGGTACATGGAATTCACCGGCTTCCCGGATCTGAAGCCGAGCGACGCCTCGACGCAAGGCGGCTCGACCGGCAGCATGGTCGATCCGGAGACTCCACCTACGGTGGACGTGGTGATGCGGCTGACGGAGGGGCCGCAGTACTTCATCAACAGAATCACCTTCGCCGGCAACACGACGACGCGCGACAACGTCATCCGCCGCGAGTTGCGACTCATCGAAGGCGGCGTCTTCAATACCGAGGCGCTGAAGCAAAGCGTCCGCCGCCTCAATCAGCTCGGATACTTCAAGCCGCTCGAAGGCACGGACAAGGACCTGAAGGTCGACAAGACTCCCGGACGCGAGCACGCCGTCGACGTCACACTCCAATTCCAGGAACAGAACCGGAACCAGGTGCAATTCGGCGCCGGCGCGTCACAGTACGAGGGTCTCTTCGGCCAGTTGTCGTACACGACCACCAACTTCCTGGGCCGCGGCGAGAGCGTGACGCTCAGCGGCCAGAAAGGCGCACGTTCCTCCGTCTACCAGATCAGCTTCATGGAACCCTATCTCTTCGACCGTCCGATCACCGCCGGGGCCGATCTCTTCTCCCGCAAGATCGACTACCTCACCGGCACAAACGTGATCGGCTACAGCGAGGTCCGCAGTGGCGTCAACGTCACCGCGGGGCGCGCCCTGTTCCAGTTCTCGCGTGCGTTTCTCACCTACGGGTACGAGGTCATCGACACGGCGGTCGGACGCGAGCTGCTCGAGGAGCTCGATGAACAGGCATCGGTGGGCGTGCCGGTCTTCAACCCGTTCCTCGATCCGGGACGGCACGTCGAGAGCCGCATCACGCCATCCTTCGTTCACAACACCGTCGACAACCCCTTCACACCACGTCAGGGGCGCAGGCTCACGCTCAGTCTTCCAATGGCGGGCGGCCTGCTCGGTGGTACGACCAGCTACATCAAGCCGGAGGCCGAGGCCATCTTCTACTTCCCGCACACGCGACGGACCGCGCTCGGGGTGCGGTTGAACGGCGGGTTCGTCCGGCCATACGGCGAGACGAGTGCCCTGCCCTACTACCTCCGCTACTTCCTGGGCGGTGAGTACCAGATCCGCGGCGTGGACATTCGGACGGTCGGACCGACCGGTCAGGGGAATCGCGCGATCGGCGGCGACAAGTTCGTGCTGTTCAACGCCGAGTACTACTTCGATCTGTTCGGTCCCGTCCGCACGCTGCTCTTCCACGATGCGGGCCAGGCGTTTGCCGAGAACGAGCGCATCGATCTGAAGCAACTACGCACCTCGTCCGGAGTCGAGGTCCGGGTCGTGGTGCCGATGCTGAACGTTCCCTTCCGGCTGATCTACGCGTGGAACGTCTATCGCGACGCGTTTCAGCCGGCACGTGCGTTCAAGTTCGCCGTCGGCACGACCTTTTAGCGGTCACCGTGCGGCCACGTCCGACTGTCACATGCCAAGGAGATGTTCATGGTTCATGCAGTGAGAAGACTGTTCCTGGGGCTGGCGACGCTTGCGATCGCGGGATGTCAGAGCCCGACCGATCCAAGCGACGTCGTGAGATATGACGAGGTCGTCGACGTCACCGCGGCCCCTGACCCGATCGTCGCGGACACAGCCACTGGCGGCAGGACGTATCGCATCGTGCGCGGCAACAACCAGCCGGACGAGATCCTGCCCTACGACTGGCACGCCGTCTTCTCATCGACGGTCTCCTTCAACGACCAGGCGAACGACGACGACGTCGAGCTGGAGTTTCCCGTTCGGGTCACGTCGACGGCATTGACGGTCAAACAGGCCTCCGGCGGAATCGTCACGCCACCGACCGGAACCGAGACCGAGAAGTTCGAGTTCATCACGTTGAATGCCACCGGCAATCAGTTCTCCGGCACAAACAGTCCCCAGAGCCTGTCTTTCGAGATCTGGTATGACCTTCCGAGCCTTCGCAAGGAGGCGGTGGTCACCGTCACCTTCTCGTTCGTCGACAACGACGGCGTGACGTTCCAGAAAGCGGTCGACGTGAGAGTCGCACCATAGGCTCGTGGAGTCCATCGTTCTCGTCTCGGACAATGCCGACCTGGCCCTGCTGTTGCGAGGGCCGTTGGCAGCGGTTGGATTCAGGCTATCCCTCGCCCTGCAGACGCCAGGCGGCCTGATCGAATCACTGGATGGGGGCCATTGCGTGGTGCTGCTCGACGCGACCGCCAGGGGCTCCATGCAGATGCTGCAGTGGTGCCGCTTGCGAAGCACGGTACCGATTATCGTGGTGTCTCCGCACAGGCATCGAGCGGAACTCGTCGCCGCGCTCGAGAGCGGCGCGGCCGACTACATTGCCGGACCATTGGATCCGGATGAAGTGATTGCCCGAATCCGTGCAGTGCTTCGCCGGGAGCGGCCTCGTCAATCGCTGTCCGGTCAGACGCTCGACGTGGGAGGCATTCAGATCGCGCCCGCAGCGCGCGCCGTGCGCGTCTGCGGCACCCTCGTCGAGCTGACCTCGGTCGAATACGACATCCTGGAATACCTCGTCCGCGAGGCCGGACGCGCCGTGTCACGCGACGAGCTCATGGCCGCCGCGTGCCGGCGCCAGGCATCTCCGCTCGATCGATCGCTCGACGTCCATGTCAGTCACCTGCGGCGCAAGCTGCTCTCGCACGGGACGAGAATCCGGACCGTTCGTGGCATCGGCTACATGATGGCCCTCGTCGAGGATGTCCCTCGGCGCTTTTACAAATCGTAACGAACAACCGTCGCGCATCGCGCCAATCACGAGCCATGAGGGCGCTCGTGTGATCAGACGAACCAAGAGGATCCGTATGCGAGCCATGGCGATGCTTGCCGTCGCGCTCGCTGCGGCAGGAATCGACCGCGTCGTTACCCAGCAGAGGTCGCGATCGTTTGGCTTGCTATCGGGCCGGGACCGGCTCGAAGCCATGCGGAGGCTGTGGAACGAAGGCAGTGCGTTCATTCCCGGCGACGTCCTGATCAAGTTTCGCGACGACGCCACCAACACGCAGCGCAGCAGAGCGATGACTGTCGTCCGCGGCGGCGTCGACGGACAGCGATCCGAGTGGATCGGTGACGTGTTGTGGGCCGCAGTGCCGGGTGAAACCAGTATCAGCGTTGCCGCCGAGAGGCTGCGCGCCCAACCCGAGGTGCTCTGGGTCGACGCTCCTGCGACATTGCGTGGGCGTGGCCACGAAGTGGCCCGAATGTCTGTCGGGCGCTGACTTTGTTCGAGTACGGCCTCGCCCGTGGAATAACGGATGTCGGGAAAAGGACTCAGCTGGCGTCGACTTTCGGCCGTGATCCCGACATCCCACTGCGGAAGGCCTGCGCTTTACGGCCCCTCTTCGTTGGATCGCATCTTGCCTTGGATGCGTGTCATGTGGGCTGACTTAACTACGACTGTTTCGCCGTACGCGATCCCCGTTCTCGCCATGCTGGGTGGTTACCTGGTCATCTATAAGCTTGTCGAGAAGACGGCGAACGCCGTCCTCAAGCTGGAACCGAGGCAGAAGCCACGCCAGTGAGTTTGCCCGCCGCGCGGAACTGCAGCGTCGCAAAGACTTCCACGACGAACCCGACCGCCACGATCAGCACCTTCGCCAGCAGCATCAGCTGACCCCAGAACATCAGCAGCACCAGCGCGCTCCCGCCGACCCAGATCGCATCGGCGATCGTGAAGAACATCAGCGTCGGACGGCTGAT